>DNAU01000236.1 GCA_003491925.1 Chloroflexota bacterium | reverse complement strand
CTCACGCCGCCGCCCGGCTCTCCCCCAGGTGGTCGGAAACCCCGAACTGGGTGATCGGATTCACCCGAAACGACTGGTCGCTTTCAGCCGAACTGGGTGGTCGGATTCGCCGAACTCCGCATCAACGGTGCTGGCCACCGCTGAGACTGCGCTCATCGGCGACCACGTCCGGCCACTGAACCCGACAGCACCCGTGTCACGCTGGTTGGCCTGTTCTGCGTTGAAATCGGCTTCGTGCTCTGGTCCTTTCATCACCTGTCGCCCCGTTGACACACGGACTCGCAGGTGACTGGGGCATCTTCTACGCTGCCGTCGAGCTGACTCACCGTGGGATGAGCCCGTACAGTCAGCAAGCACTCCAATCAGCGGAGCAGTCGCTGCATGCACCGTTCTCGATCGGCAACTTCCCGTACCTGCCCATGGTCGCCTGGCTGCTCACGCCGGCCACGTTGCTGCCCTTCTGGATCAGCTTTGCCGTTCTCCCCGTAATCAGAGCCGCAATCGCGGTGACCTCGCCGTCCGTCTGGGTTCGCGAGGCGGGATGGAAGCGCGCCGGCCTGTGGATCATCGCGGCGATGGGTTCATGCCTGATGTTCGGCGTCGCGGTCGACGACCTCGATCTGCGCGCCCGTGGAAAGCCCTAGGAAGCCCGTAACGGAAGGGTCGCGGGGAGAGTGCCTCTGCCCGGACGCCGGGGGAGCGCCTGAGGGCTGCGGCGGACCAATCGTCAAGGCCGCGCCCGGCGCCCCTGCCCGGAGGACCTCGATGGTAGTCGCCGCCTCGTCGGGTTGCAAGAGCCGGCCAGCCGCCGGTGGAGGGCCCTAGGCTGGTTGGCTACATTCCTGGCTACACAGCCCAGTGCCGGAGCCTCACCGATTGCGAGAGATTGGCGGAGGGAGAGGGATTCGAACCCCCGAGGGCTTGGCGGCCCTTGCGGTTTTCAAGTGCCCCGTTTGGCGTGTTGTGCCGTGCCGCCGAGTGCCGCGGTGAATACGAATCACGACAAACCTGTGGTTATGGCGTACCGGTCGATGCCACCTCGTGCCGTCCCGTTAGGGGTGCGGTTGGGGGTAGTTGCGGTCGCACAAAAGCGGATCAGAAAACGAAAGGCAAGCGGTCGACGGGAGGGAGGCGATGCCGACGGCCGGCGACGGCGAGGTGATCAACCGGGCCATTGCGAGCAACGATGGCGCGCTCGCTCCCTCCCAGACGCAACCAAACGACGGTGAGGAATGTGGCATGAGCGAATGGATGCTCTCCACGCTGCTGGCGATCGGATTCGTGTCCCTCGGCCTCGCCAAGGTGCTGGCGGCGCCTTCCATGCGACGGCGGGCGGCCCGACCCGGCTTCACGGCGGCGGCATATCGCCTATCGGTGCGCTTGAGCTGGCGGGGGCTGCGGGCATCCTCGTTGGGCTCGTCGAGCCTTTCATCGGTGTGCTCGCGGCGGCCGGATCGTTACTGCTGCTGACGGGGGCGTTGTTTGCCCACGCTCGCCACCGCGATACGCTCCACGAGGCGGCTCCGGCGGTGCTCTTCAGCCTGGTTGACGCCGCGTACCTCGGCCTCGCTGCAGCCGGGTTGCGGTGACCGCCTCCATGGCCACCTTCGTGCGGTGGAGCTGTTCCGTCGGATCTCCCCTCGCGGTGAGGGAGGTGTTGGCTGACGTCCCAGGCGGACCCACTATCCCCCTTGCCATCCGCAGACGGGTGGTTCACTGTAAACCCAGCCTGGGACATGCAGGGCTGACAGGAGAGGCCGTGCTCTCGCCGCACGAACCGCCGACGACAGGCCCCGAGCCCTCCCGCGCGGACCGACTCGAGGATGCTCTCTCCGAGGCCGTCGCCCACGCGCTGACCCCCGCCCTGGTTCTCGAGATCGCCACCGAGCGGGTCTTGGCGGCGAACGCACTGGCTCAGGCGCTGCTCGCACCGGGTGGGGACCCGTTACCGGGTCGGACCCTCGATGAGTTCTTCTCCGACCCGCCCACTCGAGCGTCCGATCTTCTGCTCGCCGGCCGTGTGCAGGGCTACGCCACGACGGTCTCGCTACGCCGGAGGCGAACGGGGCCCGCTCATCTGCACGCGTGGGTGCAGGCCGTGGGCCAGGAGGTACCCCCGCGTCTCGCCCTGGGTGTGGTCGTTGGCTCATCCGCCAGGGCGGCGCTGCGCCTGCCCTCGCCAGCCGGCCAGGAGCTCACCCCGGTCGTGGGGACGGCGGACGAGGGTCTCAGGATCGACCGCATCAGCAGCGACATCGAGGCGCTGCTCGGATACAGCGCCCCCGTCGTCATCGGGCGGTCGATCCTCTCTCTGGTGGATGAGGTCAGCGTTGCCCAGCTGCTGGAGGCCATCGCCCAGGTGGCGGCAGGACGGTCGGGGATCATTCTCGACGTTGCCGCGCGTTCCCAGTCGCGTGAGACGATCCTGCTTGAAGCCGTCCTCTGGCCGCTGATTCCTGCGCCCAGATGTGCCTTCGCGCTGCTGCCCGCACCCGGCGCGGTGGGCACTTCCGAGACCGCGATCGACCCGGCGCTTCGACTCTCCGGACTCGCCAGGTCGATCGGTATCGTCAACCTGCCACGGTATCTCTTCGCGGGCCCGCGCGAGCGCGACCTTCCCGGCCTGAGCGAGCTCACCACCCGGGAGTTGGACATCGTCAGCCGGCTGACCTCCGGCGACAGGGTCCCGGCAATCGCCAGCGCTCTGTTCCTCAGCCCGAGCACCGTACGCAATCACCTGCTCTCCATCTACCGCAAGCTGGGGGTCCACTCGCAGCAGGAGCTGATCCACGCCTTCCGCGAGCCGCCTGGATCGCGCTGACCTTCCCAGGCCGCACCGCGGGCGTGGCGGCGAGATCATCGTGACTGCCGGTCCCCCGCTCGGGATCATCGGGATCAGGTGATACTCCATCTATCTGCACGTGATAACGCCGCCATTTCCCGGGGGCCTTCGCATCCATACACTCATGTTCAGATATCAATCAGGAGTGGCACGGGCCCTCCCTTTCAGCAGGTCCTCCCATGGATGCACCGCCGCGTTCCGACGGCGCCATCGTTCTGACGCTGGTGTTCGTCGACGGCGCTGTCGAGGAGGACGACGTCATCGGCCGCGTCCGTTCATGGGCGTTGCGCACGGCATTCGTGGAGACCCCAGCACGGCCTTCGGGGCACGAGGATCCTCCGCCCGACATCGGCGTCAGTCTCTCCGCGAAGGGGCCGGTCGACCCGCAGCTTGCCCAGGCTGTCAGGAGGACGCTGGCTGCCACGGATCTCGAACTCAGCGGATTGACGACCGTCGAGATCAGCGAGACCAACGTGATGGCGGATCCAGCCCATACCCTCAGGATCCTGGGGCGTTTGCGTGACCTGGGACTGCCGCTGGCTGTCGACGACGCTGGGACGGCTCACTCGTCGCTTCTCTACCTTCCACCGCCCCGACCCCACACCCTCGACGTCGACGCTGCTCCCCTCGCCGACGTGATCGACGGGGCACGGGACGTCTCCCTTGTCGGGCTGGTGTCCCGCCTGGCCCAGCAGCTCAGCGCCAGAGTGCCGGCGGACGCCGCCGAGGCCCGCGAACCGCGCGATGAGCTCGCCTGGATCGGCGGTGATCGCGGTCAGGGCTTTCGATGGTCACCCGCCATGGCGGAGCGCGAGGTCAGCCGCTGGCTGGGGGCGGGGAGGGGCAGCGCGTGAGCGGCGGCGCCGACGGCAGCAGCCCGACGTCGGGTCGGACATCGCGGGCCTGGTCGCGGGCGCTGGGCCTGCGGCGGCGTCTCGAGGCCGCCGGGCTCCCGGCGCCGATCCTGGATTCGGCAACCAGCTTGGACGCCGTGCTGGGGTGGGTCGAGGACGGGTTCCGCGGGCTGTTCGTCGAGAACCCGCAGCCCATGTGGGTGCTCGATGCGGAGACCGGCGGCTTCATCGCCGTCAACCGTGCGGCCATCGCCGAATACGGTTACACGGCCGATGACTTTGCTGACCTCAGTCCCGCAGCACTGCGGCACGACCCCGGGCTCACCGCCGCTCAGCTCGCCCTGGCCCGGGTACAGCGATCGAAGCTCGCGACCCGCCACCGCCGCAAGGACGGACGGCTGATCGACGTCGAGGTCAGCGCCGGCCCTCTGGACTTTCTCGGAAGAAGGGCAGTCCTCTCCGTCATCCATAACGTCACCGAGCGGAACCGGCTGGAGCGCCAGCTGCGCAACGGAGGCTTTCGCGACCCGGTCACCGGTGGCCCGAATCGGGCGCTCTTCCTGGAACGGGTCACCCACGCCCTCGTCCGGCTGCGGCGGCACCACGGCACCATCGCCGTGCTGGTCTGCAGCATCAACGGTTTTGCCGACGTTCGGAACGGCCTCGGGTACACCATCGGCGACATCCTTCTCCAGGAGGTCGCAACCCGTCTCGCCACGGCCGTCCGGCCCGGCGATACGGTCGCGCGGCTGGTTGGCGACGAGTTCGGCGTGCTCCTCGAGGACATCGGTGGCCGCGACCACGCCATCGAATTGGCGGAGCGTCTGAGCGGGGACTTCTCGGCCCCGTTCGAGACCATGGCCGGTGAGCTCACCGTGCGGATGAGCGTCGGCGTGATCGCCACCTCGGCCCCGCAAGCGGATGCCGGCGAGCTGGTGCGCGCCGCAGCGCTGGCGATGCACGCGGCGAGTGCCACAGGGCGCGGAGAGCCGGTCGCATTCACCCCAGGCATGGACGCATCAGCGACCGAGCGGCTGCGGCTCGCTCAGGACCTCCACCAGGCCATCGCGCGTGACCAGCTGCGGGTGGTCTTTCAACCGCTGGTCGCGCTCAGAGGCGGTGCCATCGTGGGCTGCGAGGCGCTGGTTCGCTGGGAGCATCCGAACCGCGGTGAGATTCCCCCTGATGCCTTCATCAAACTCGCTGAGGAGAACGGCGATATCTTCGCCATCGACACCTGGGTGCTGATGACGGCATGCGCCCAGATCGCCGAATGGCGGGAGGTCGGTCTGGGAGACCTCTCGGTCTCGGTCAATTGCTCCGGCCGCGACCTGGGGCGCGGAGACCTCGTTGATCACGTGGA
>DNAU01000301.1:2251-13896 GCA_003491925.1 Chloroflexota bacterium | reverse complement strand
GAGACCATCACCATGGGCGGGCTGCTCGCCCAGTGCGCGGACCGGGGAATCTCCACCTCGGTGGTCTGCTGCACCGACGGGAAGGTGGCAACCATCTTCGACCCCGAGTATGCGGCCAACGAGGCCGAGATCCGGCCCCGACTCAAGCAGATCCGCGAGGCCGAGCTGCGCCAGGCCTGCGCGATCCTGGGGGTCTCCGAGGTCAACTTCCTGGAGTACGGCGACTCCGGAATGGCCGGGACCGAGACCAACGACGCGCCGGGATCGTTCTGGCGGGCGCCGATGGACGAGGCGGTGGGCCGGGTGGTGGCCCACATCCGCCGCTTCCGCCCCCACGTTGTCGTCACCTATGACGGGAACGGAGGCTATGGCCACCCCGACCACATCCAGGCGCACCGGGTCACCCTGCTGGCGATGGAGGCCGCCTACCACGCCGTCTACCCCGACCTCGGCCCGAGCTGGCGGGTGAGCAAGCTCTACTACACGGCCTTCCCGCGCTCCGAGGCCCGGCGGATCGCGGAGCTGGCGAAGACGGCGGGGATGAAGCCGCCCTTCGGCGACACCGACCCCGACAGCCTGGAGTTCATCACCCCCGACGACTGGGTGACCACGGCGGTGAACTGCCGCGATCAGCTCGGCCGCAAGCGCCAGGCCCTCTCCGCGCACCGCAGCCAGCTCACCGAGGACTTCGCCATGCTCAGCGTCCCCGAGGAGGTCCTGCGCGAGCACTTCCCGAGCGAGTTCTTCCAGCTCGTGGTCTCCCGGGTGCCCACCGGCCTGCCCGAGACCGACGTCTTCGCGGGGCTCGTCGACGGGGTGGCACCGGAGGCCTGAGCGACCCGACCGGGGGCTCAGACGGGGGCGGGGGTGCCTCCGAAGACCTCGCGGTACCGGGCGGTGAACTCCGCCGGGGTGAAGCGGTGGGCCTGCGGGCCCTCGTGCTCCACCGCGTAGGTGGCGGCCAGCGAGGCCATCCGCCCCGCCGCGGCGAAATCCAGGCCGCGGCGCAGCCCGGCCATCAGGCCGGCGAGGTAGGCGTCCCCGGCGCCGGTCGGATCCACCACCCGAAGCGGAGGGACCGCCACCACCTCCACCACCTCGCCCCCGGCGTGGAGCCGGCTCCCGCGGGCACCCTGGGTCAGGGCGACGATCGACCTCTCGGCCAGGTCGGCCACGGAGCGGCCGGTGCGGTTGCGCACCAGCTCCAGCTCGTAGTCGTTGCCCACCACCAGCCAGGCGGCGTCCAGGCCGGCCATCAGGGTCTCGTCCCCTATCGAGGGGATCTGCTGGGCCGGAGCGAAGACCAGCTTCACCCCCAGCTCGCGAGCCTGGGCGATGTGCGCCTCCATCCCGTCGGGGGAGTCGGGGGCGACCACCACGTGCTCAAGGTCCTCGAGGGCGCGCAGGTCGATGTCGGCGGCGCGGGCCATCGCCCCCGGGAAGAAGGCGGTGATCTGGTTGTCGTCGAGGTCAGTGGTGATGAAGCAGGAGGCGGTGGGCACGTCGTCGCAGCCGAGCGATGCGGAGGTGTCGACGCCGGTCCGGCTCAGCGAGGCGCCGTATTCGGTGAAGTCGCTGCCCACCGCGGCGCAGAGCAGCGGCCGCTCGCCGAGCAGGGCCAGCGTGTAGGCGATGTTGGCGGCGGTCCCCCCCCGCCGCCGCTCCAGGCGGTTGACCAGGAAGGAGACGTTGATCAGGTGGGTCTTCGCCGGGAGGATGTGATCGCCGAACCTGCCCGGGAAGACCATGATGGTGTCGAAGGCGACCGAGCCGGTCACCGCGATGCGTCCCATGCGGCGAAGGATAGGGGGTCGCGGTGGGTGGCGGCCCGAGACGCGTCGCGGGGTGCGCCAGAATGGACCGATGCCCTCGCGACGCCCCCCGCTCCCCGACCCCGGCACGGTCGACCGCGCCAACCCGACCCTGACCGGCCGGGAGGCCACCACGGCCGAAGCCGTCGAGGTCTACCACCGCACGTACACGACCCTGCTCCGGTCCACGGGTGAGACCCCACTCCGGGTCCTCGAGGCCTCGCACCGGGCGATGTGCTCGAGCCTCCACGGACTGGCGGCCGACGCCGAGCTGGACCTCGGCGCCTTCCTCTACGCGCTGCGACGGCTCCCCGCCTCGGTGATGCGGGCGGAGAGGGTGGTGATGGGGCAGGCGGTCGAGGTCTTCGCCCGCAACGGCTTCGCGCTCGCCGGCTGGTCGGTGGCCTCGGCGCCCGGCCGGCGCCGGCGCTGGTACGAGGACGGCGCGGGGACCCTGGCCGTGCTGATCGCCTCGGCCTCGGACGTCGACGACCTGATCCCGACCCTGGTCGCCTTCCAGATCGAGTGGAACAAGATCCGGGCCGCCCTCGCCGGCCTCGAGGTCCCGGCCCTGCCGTCTCCCTCGTGGCTGGCCACCGCCTGCGGGGGGCGGGAGGACGACTGGGCCCAGCTCCAGGAGGTGTGGGGTGACGCCTTCGCGGAGCGGCTGGGCCAGATCACGGCGCGCAAGCAGGCGATCCGGGTGCGGATGCTGGGCGGCACCCAGGTCGGCTACGCGCGGGTCACCCGGCGCTGGTGGGAGCAGGTGACCGGGACCATGCGCAGCCAATCCCTGCGCGACCGCCCGGTCTACTTCGTGAGCAGCAACTCCCACAGCCTCGCCAACCTGGTCACCGGGGTGGCCCGCCAGCACGAGGCGTCGCTGATGGAGCTGGTGGAGAGGCGGGGGCCCGACTACCTCCGCCACGAGCTGGAGCGCTTCCGGACCGGGCAGGCCGAGGGCGACTGGAACAACTTCCTCTACTACGCGGCCCGTCTCCACACCGGCAGCATCGCCACCGACGAGCGGGGCAGCCTGCGCCGCGAGGAGCGCGAGCGCGGAGTCCACGGCGTGGCCAGCCGGACCGCCCTCGACGTCGCCGCCCAGGTGATCCCCCTCGACCGGCTCGACCCGGCCAACTTCGACCCCCGGCTCGGCCCCGTCGACGTGGCCAGGCTGCACCGCAGCCAGGCGGTGATCGTCAACATCGACTACCCCCTGGGTCTGGCGGCCTACAACATCCTGCGCGAGGTGGGCGAGACCGTGGCCGAGCTGCGCGGCGTCTACATCCTGGGCAAGGCGGCGACGCTCAACGCCGACGTCGGCGACGTGATGATCTCCAACGTCGTCCACGACGAGCACAGCGGCTGCACGTACTGGCTGAACAACGCCTTCACCGTCGCCGACATCGCACCCCACCTCCGCTTCGGGAGCGGCCTGGATAACCAGCGGACGGTGTCGGTCAAGGGCACCTTCCTGCAGAACCGCGGCTACCTCGACTTCTACTACCGCGAGGCGTTCACCGTGGTGGAGATGGAGGTCGGCCCCTACTGCAACGCCATCTACGAGATGAGCGAGGCGGAGCGCTACCCGGCCGGGGAACCGGTCAACTTCTCCAGCCTGCCGCTCGACTTCGGGATCATCCACTACGCCTCGGACACCCCCTTCACCCAGGCGCGCACCCTGGGCGCCCGCGGGCTCTCCTACTTCGGGATGGACTCGACCTACGCCTCCTCGGTGGCGATCCTCCGCCGGATCCTGGAGCGCGAGGGAGCCCTGGGCCGGCCGCCGGCCGCCCCGGCGGTGGAGCCGGCGGCCACCCCGGCCGGCGTCCTCCCCCCGGCGGCGGGAGACTCCGCCGGCTAGGCTCGGCGACAGCATGCCCCTGCTCAGCGTCTCCCAGCTCGCGGTCGCCTATGGCGCCGAGACCGTCTTCTCCGGCCTCGACCTGCGCCTGGAGCGCCGGGCCCGGCTGGCCGTGGTCGGCGCCAACGGGGCCGGCAAGTCGTCGCTCCTCCATGTCCTGGCCGGCGACCTCGAGCCGAGCGAGGGGAGTGTCGACCGCCTGCGCGGGCTGCGCAGCGCCCATCTGCCCCAGGACGCGCCCACCCCGGTGGCCAACACCGTGCTCGAGGAGGTGATGGCCTCGCGCACCGACCTGGCCGCGATGCGCCACGAGCTCTCCGGTCTCGAGACCGCCATGAGCCGGGCGGGGCCCGAGCTGGAGGGCCAATTGAGCCGCTATGGCGACCTCCAGCATCGCTACGAGAACGCCGGGGGTTACGAGCTGGAAGCGCACGCGCGGGAGGCGCTGGGCGGTCTGGGGATCGACGAGGAGCTGCGGGGCCGCAACCCGGCCGAGCTCTCGGGTGGCCAGCAGCGGCGCGTGGAGCTGGCCAAGCTGCTGGTGGCCGACTCCGACCTGCTCTTGATTGATGAGCCGACCAATCACCTGGACCTGGAGGGGATCGAGTGGCTCGAGGAGTTCATGGCCGGGGTCAGCACCGCCTTCGTGCTGGTCTCCCACGACCGCCGCTTCCTCGACCACGTCTGCACCGGGGTGCTGGAGCTCAACCACGGCACCGCCGAGGAGTACCCGGGCAACTACAGCGCCTACGTCCGGCTGCGCGAGGAGCGCCGGGCCCGGCGCCGCAAGGAGTTCGAGGGGCAGCAGGACCACATCCGCCATCAGGAGGAATTCATCCGCCGCTACCGCGCCGGCCAGCGCGCCCGCGAGGCGCGGGGGCGTCAGACCAAGCTGGACCGATTGGTCCGGGTGGCGGCACCGCCCGACGACCGGCGACCCCGGCTGCGCTTCGCCACCGCTCCCTCGTCGCGGGTCACCCTCAAGGCGTCCGGGCTGGTGGTGGGACGGGACGCCCCGCTGCTTCAACTGCCACCGCTCACCCTCGCCCCCGGGGACCGGATCGCCGTGGTGGGGGCCAATGGCAGCGGCAAGTCCACGCTCCTCTACACCCTCGCCGGCGAGCTGCCCCCGCTGGAGGGCAGGGTGGAGCTGGGCCCCCGGACGGTCTTCCGCCTCTACCGCCAGGACCTCGGCCGCGGCCAGGTCACCGACGCCCAGAGCTTCGCCAGCGACGAGAGCAGCACGGTGCTGGAGGACCTGCTCGCCGACCACCCGATCGGCGCCGAGCGCGCCCGCAACACGCTGGGCGCCCTCCTCTTCTCCGGCGACGAGGCCGATCGGCGGGTGGGCGACCTCTCGGGTGGGGAGCGGGCCCGGCTGCTGATGGGGAAGCTCGCCCTGGAGCCGACCAACCTCCTCCTCCTCGACGAGCCGACCAACCATCTCGACCTCCCCGCCCAGGAGGTACTGGAGGGGGCGCTGGGGAGATACCCGGGCGCAATGGTCCTGGTCTCGCACGACCGGGCGCTGATCGATGCCCTGGCGACCGAGACCTGGGCCATCGAGGAGGGGGGCAGCCTGCGCCGGGTGCTCGGCGGCTACAGCGCCCTGCTCGAGGACCGGCGGCGGGAGCGCCACCCCGCCGAGGCGGCGGCCGCGAGCACCGGCGGGCGGGCGGCGGGTCGCGCGGGGGCGGGTGGACGTGGCCCGGCGGCGACACGCGGCGACGGGGATGGCCCCCGGGCGGGCGATGGACACGGTCCCGCCGGCGGCTCGCCCGTACCTGCGGAGAGCCGCAGGCTCCGCGCCGCGGCCCGCTCAAAGTCGGCCGAGGGGCGGCGGCTGGAGGCGGAGATCACCCAGGTCGAGACCGCGCTGGCCGAGACCCGGATGCGGCTGCTCGACCCCGCCACCTTCCGAGCCCCCGGTGTGGGCGCCGAGGTGGGGCGCGAGCACGACCGCCTCACCGGGGCGCTGGCCGAGCTGTACGACCGCTGGGCGGAGATCGCCGGGGAGCAGCCCGGGAGGCCCTGACCGGCTCGCTACACTCTCGGGCGTGACCCAGGCCGGCCAGCTCAGCATCGGTGGCGTCCTCATCGACGCCGCCGCCATCCAGCGACGGGTCGACGAGCTGGCGGTCGAGATCGACGCCGCCTACCCGGTGCTGGAGCAGCCGCTGGTGCTGATCTGCGTGCTCAAGGGGTCGATCCTCTTCACCGCCGACCTGGCCCGGGCGCTCAGCGTCCCCATCGAGCTCGAGTTCGTGGCCTGCCGCTCCTACGGCGACGCGACCTCCAGCTCGGGGACGGTCGAGCTGGTCAAGGACGTGAGCATGTCGCTCAAGGACCGCGACGTCCTCATGGTCGAGGACATCATCGACACCGGGCTGACCACCTCCTTCCTGCGCAAGCACCTGGCCACCCACCACCCACGCTCGCTCCGCCTGGTGTCCCTGCTCGACAAGCGCAGCCACCGGATGCGCGAGGTCCAGATCGACTTCCGCGGCTTCGACATCCCCGACCACTTCGTCGTCGGCTACGGACTCGACCTGGCCCAGCGGCATCGGAACCTGCGCGCAGTCCACATCGTCGACGTCTCGTGAGCGCGGGCGCCAGGGCGCCGCTCATCGCCGTCTGCGGGGCGTCCGCGGCGACCGACCCGGAGATCCGGGTTGCCGAGACCGTCGGCCGGCTGCTCGCGACGCGGGGGGCGGTGGTCGTCTGCGGGGGGCTCGGCGGGGTGATGGAGGGGGTGTGCCGGGGCGTGGCCGGTGCCGGTGGCCTCAGCGTGGGCCTGCTCCCCGGCGACGACCCCGAGGCTGCCAACCCCGCCGTGGGCCTGGCCCTCGCCACCGGGCTCGGCGAGCTGCGCAACGGCCTGATCGCCCGTGCCTGCCGGGGGATGATCGCCATCGGCGGAGGGTACGGGACCCTCAGCGAGGTGGCCTTCATGCTCCGGCTCGGCCGGCCGGTGTGTGCGGTCTCCTCCTGGGGGCTTGTCCCGCCGGGCGGTGAGAGCGGGGACCCGGCCATCCACCGCGCCGCCGACGCCGAGGACGCCGTCAGCTGGGTCCTGGCTCAGCTCTGACCCGGCGCGGGTGGGCGCCCGCAGCCCCGGCCCTCGACCCTGGCTCCGTCACACGTCGTAAACAGCCCCCCAGATCGCACCTCTTTGGGGGTAAGTTGGGATCATGGCGAACAAGCGCTCGACAGCCGGCTCGCGCAACCGCGACGTCTTCCGGTCCGAGGTCAGCTCGCTGCTCGCCGACCTCGGTGAGCTGGCCGGTGAGGAAAGCCCCCGCCCCGCCCGCCGGCCCGCCGCCGCCATCGAGACGCCCGGACCGGCAGGGCCGCAACCGCCCCCGGCGCCGGTCGAGGAGGTCCTCCCGGCACCGCAGCCCGATGCTGTCAGGCCGCCGAGGGCGTTCGTGCCGCCCGTGGCGGAGGAGGGGCCTCCCGCCCCGCCGGAGACGGGCTGGGCCTTCCCGCCGGCACCTCCACCCATCGCCACCGGGACGCCGGGGTCGATCGAGCTCGACGATCTCCCCTCCTCCTCGCCGAGCTACCTCCCGCCTCTCCCCCCCATCCTGCCCCCGGTCGCCGGCCCCACCTGGGCACCTACCCCGCCGCCGCCGCCGACGCCTCCACCGGGTCCTCAGCCCCCTCCGGTCACCCCCGAATGGGCGTCACCATGGGAGCCGGTCGTCCAACCGGTCACCAGCACGGCATGGCCGGAGCCCTCCAGCTCTCCGGCGGCCGGCGCCTGGAGCGGCGCGCAGGGGGTGATGGGACCCCCGGCTCGTGACGTCGCCGAGCCGGAGACGGCGATCCGCCACCACCCTGCATCCCTCCCCGAGGCCTGGCCGGCACCGGTCGCGCCGCCGAACGCTGAGGCGGAGGCGGGTGCCATCGGTCCGGCACCGGTTGCCGGATCGGCGGTCGAGCCGGTGCCGGATCCCGGCACCACCGGTCCCGACGCCGCGGGAGCGGAACGAGTCTGGCCATGGGAAGACAAGCCGCCCCCGGCGATCGCCCCCGTCCGAGCGCCGCGCCTCCCCGGGTGGCGTCTGCGTCCCACCTCCGCGCCCGTCCCACCGCCTGCCCCGACGACCCTGCCCGAGACACCGGGGTGGGGCTCGGACGTACCGGCGGACGGGCCCGGTGGACCTCCACGCACCTTGGACCCTGCGGAGGGCGGAACGGGGCAGAGGTTTCGCATGGCGCCCCCGGCCGGACCGGTCCCGCCTCCCGAACCGGTCGCCCAGCCGCTCGGGGGAGCGACCACCGACGGCTGGGAGACCTCGCCCGCCCGGGCGGATCAGGGGCCATCGCCGGCTGCGGAGGCGTCCTGGGGGGGGCCAGAGGTCCCCGCCTCGGCACGCCCTCTCGCGCTCCCGCCCGACTCCGACGTTGGGCTCCCCCCGCCAGGCCCGCCGGTGGCAGGGGTGACGGACATCGAGAGGATCCGGGAGGCGCTGACCCCCGCGACCCCGGCCAGGACCGGGATCGGGGCCCCGCCTCCCGGTCAGAGGGCGGGGCTGCCCCTGCTGCCGGGAGGCACGGTCGCGACGGTGTCCACCCGGCCGTGGAGCATCGGGGCCGCCATGCAACCCCTCAAAACCGTCACGCCGGCACCGTCCCGAGCCGGTGGTGGCGGCCCCGTCGCCGAACCGGTGCGAGTCGCCCCGTCCAAGCGTTCCGGCGGGATCAACCTGCCCTTCCCGGTCGTGGTCGCGGTGCTCATCGCGGTGCTTGCGGTCATCGTCGTCCTGATCCTCCTCGACGTCCGTCGCTGAGGCCGATGCGCTGAGCTCCTAGCGGGTCACGGGGAGGCCCGCGGCCTCCCAGGCGTCGATCCCGCCGGCGACGTTCACGGTCCGGGGACGGCCTGAGCCGCGCAGGTAGTCGACGGCGCGGCGGCTGCGCTGACCCACCCGGCAGTGGACATAGACGTCGCGGTCGCCGGGAAGCTCGGCGATGCGCCCGGGGAGCTCCACCAGGGGGATCAGCACCGCGCCCGGGATCCTCCTCTCCGCCCATTCCCAGGGCTCCCTGACGTCGAGCAGGTAGGCGCCCTCGCCGGCGAGCGCCGCGTGGGCCTCCTCGGGGCTGACCTCGACCGGAAGGTCCATGGTGGCCGGAGTATATGTTGCCGCGCGGCTCGGACCGGCGACCGGGCCAGGCTCGACCAAGGATCCGCCGGTGGCTGCTACATTGCGTCGGACGTGACCGCCGTGCTCTTCTCAGGCGCAGGACCGGTCCGGGTCGACGGAGGGCGTGCGGTCCCGCGATGAGTGAGGACTACGTCGTCGGCGCGGCCATCGGCGACGGGCTCATGGGCCCCCGCTACGCCGGGCGGTATCGCCCCAGCGGGCACCCGGTCGCGCTCGAGCAGGTCCCACGACCCCTGAGCGACCGCCCGGAGTTCGTCGACCGCCTCGCGCGCGCCGGGAAGGCGGCCCATGGCGTGACCGAGTCCCACGTGGTCGCGGTCTACGACCTGGTCCGGCTGGGCCCGAACCTCTACGTCGTCACCGAGCTGGTCCGTGCCCGGCGGCTCGCCGCCCTGCTCGGGGCTGAGCGCTCGCTGCCCCTGCCGGTCGCGCTGACCATCGCCGACTCGGTGCTGGCCGGCCTCGAGGAGATCCATCGGGCCGGCCTCAGCCATGGCGATGTCTCTCCCGACGTGGTCGTCATCACCCCGGCGGGCGGGGTGCGGATCACCGAGCTGGGGGTGGCCGCGGTGCTCGCCGCCGACCCCACGATCCCCGGCTGTCCCGCCCTGGAGCCGCCGGAGGGGGCGGCGCCCAGCCAGGCCGCCGACCTCTACGGCGCCGGTGCCCTGCTGCGCGAGCTGGTCAGCGGCCTGCGCCCGGAGCAGGCCGGGCCGTGGACGGGCCCGGGCAGCCTGGAGCCCCTGGTCAGCAGATCGCTGGCCCCGGAACCGGAGAACCGGTTCCCCACGGCCGGCGCCTTCCGGCAGGAGCTGCAGGCTGCCGCGGCAGCCCTGCTTGGAACCGGCTGGAGGGTTCAGAGCGACCTCGCCGTCCGGGTCACCCGGCCCCTCGGGCCTCAGGCCCCCCGCCGGCGCTCCGACCGCACGGTGACCGTCGCCCGGGCGGGCGAGCCGGCAGCGCCCGCACCGGTCGCCCCCCTGGCCACGGCCGGTCAGGATCCCCCAGGCGGCCTGTCTCCGGAACCTCCGGCCGGCGCCTCGCCCGGGTCGCCTCCGTCCGGCCCGCCACCGCCACCTCCGCCCGGATCGCAGCTGTCCGGCGCGCCGCTGCCACCGCCACCCACCACAGGGCAGGCGCCGCTCGCCGAGTCGGAGGAGGAGGCGGCGGCGGCGGGTTCCCCCGCGGAGGCCGCGTCTGCGGAGCCAACTCCCCCTCCGGCAGCCCCCGAGGTGGTGGGGGCGGACTCCTTCGGACCCGCCCTCCACTGGTCACCGGCGGCCACCGGCGGGGGGGACGCCCCGAGTCGCGAAGCTCCCCGGAGGCGCCGGCGCCGAGGCCTGGTGATCGCGCTCGCGGCCCTGATCGTGATCGCGGCCGTGGCCGCCGCGTGGCTGGTGGTGCTCAGCCCCGCGCCGCCCACGACCTCCACCCCCGCTCCGCTGGCGGTCGGGAACAACGTGCATCTCACGGTGCAACCGGGTCAGAGCGGGGGCTGCGGCACCACCTTCAGCTTCACAGCGACGGGAACCGTGAGCGGCGCCGGGACGCTCACCTACCGCTGGGTGAAGAGCGTCGCTGGGAGCGCCCCCATCTACGACCAGTACTCGCTCGCCATCACCACCCACGAGAGCTCGTTCAGCTTCACCATTCCACTCCAGCTCACCGGGCCGGCGAGCCTCGCCGCGACCGTGACCTTCGAAGTCATCTCGCCCCGGGCACGGTCGGCGACCGAGACGATCCACTACACCTGCGCTCACTGAGGGGAGGACGGCGGGTCACCGATGTCGGGATCCGCGACGACCACCGAGGCGCGTCCACCGAGGCGCCCCGACCCACCGGCACCGGGCTCGGTGCGGCTCCCTGATCGCCGCCGACGCACCTGGCGGCGGGTCAGCCGGCCCGGCGGCGGTCGAGCGCGGCGTCGAGCAGCGCCTCGCCCTGGTCGCTCGGGCCGACGAAGGCGAGCCGGACCTCCTCGATCCCGGCCGCGATCCGCTCGGCCACGCGCTGGACCTGGGGAGCGGTCACCCCGGCGATCGCCTCGGCGCGCTGGTCCGGCGTCTCCAGCGGCAGCCGGGCCCGCCAGCGCCCCCCGTAGTAGCGGGCGCTCGCCATCGCGGTCTCGGTGGAACGCAGCAGCCGGCCGATCATCGCCGACTTGGCGGCGGCCAGCTCGGTCGCCGGAACCGGGCGGGCGGCGATCTTGCGCAGCTCCCCGAAGGAGAGCCGGACCGTCCGGGCCGCGTCCTTGGGGCGGGTCCCGGTCGCGATCGCGAAGATCCCCGTGTCCTCGAGCGACTCGTGGTGGGCGAAGATCGAGTAGGCGAGCCCGTTGCGCTCGCGCACGGTGTGGAAGAGGCGCGACGACATCCCGCCCCCGAGGATGTGGGTCATCACCGAGAGCGCGGTCCGATCCTCGTCCAGGGTGGGGATCCCCGGCACCGCCAGGGCCATCTTGATCTGGGGCTCCTCCGAGCTCGTGAAGAGCCGGACGTTGGCCGCGTAGCGGTCCCCCTGGCCCCACCTCGCCTGGGCCCGGGGCCGGGGCCGGGCCGTCGGGACGTCGCGGAGCAGGGCCTCGGCCCGATCCGGCTCCAGCCCCGCGCCCCCGGCCACGGTGAGGCACATCGATGCCGGCGCGTAGAAGGAGCGGTGGTAGTCGATGAGCTGGTCCCGGGTGGCCTTCTCGATCACCCATGGGAAGCCGGCGGCGGACCACGACACCGGCTGGTCGCCCCCGAAGGTGACCGTCCCCAGCCGGTCCCAGATCCAGCCGTCGGGGTCGGCCAG
>DNAU01000301.1:0-2125 GCA_003491925.1 Chloroflexota bacterium | reverse complement strand
GGCCGGCTCAGCATGTCGGTGACGATGTCGGCGAGCTGGAGCATCGCCGAGGCCGGGCCCTCGGCGTAGTAGCCGACCTCCTCGGTGTCGGTGTAGGCATTGGTCGAGGCCCCCAGCCGGTCGATCTCACGGGTGATCTGCTGGGTGGTGGGACGGCGCTCGGTGCCCTTGTAGAACATGTGCTCCAGGTAGTGGGCGAGGCCGGCGGTCTCGGCGGTCTCGTCCCGCGAGCCGGCCCGGACGATCAGGAAGATCCCGACGTTGCGGCTGGGCAAGGGGGCGTTGAGCAGGGTGACCCCGTTGGCGAGGGTGGTCGTCGCCGGCGGGGAGAGGGGGAGCGTGGGGGCTTTGGAGACGGGGGGCAACGCAGGTGACCTCGTGGGCCGGATGATCAGCGAAAGGTAGCGCGCACCTTCAGGATGTGCCCGATTTCCAGGAGGCCAGGTAGTGGCGCTGCTCCGGGGTGAGCACGTCGATCGCGATCCCCATGCTGTGCAGCTTGAGGGCGGCGATCGCCTGGTCGATCTCGGTGGGCACGTCGTAGACACGCGGCTCCATCTCCGCGTGATGGCGGGCGACGTGCTCCGCGCAGAGCGCCTGGTTGGCGAAGGACATGTCCATCACCGCGGCGGGATGCCCCTCGGCGGCGGCGAGGTTGAGCAGCCGTCCCTGGGCGAGCACGTTGACGGTGCGGCCGTCGCCGAGGCGGTAGGTCTCGACCTGGGGGCGCGGCCGGGAGATCCCGGTGGCCATGTCGTCCAGGGCCGCCAGGTTGATCTCGTCGTTGAAGTGACCGCTGTTGGCCACGATGCAGCCGTCCTTGAGCAGCTCGAAGTGGCGGCGGTCGACCACGTTGATGTCGCCGGTGACGGTGATGATGAAGTCGGCGCCGGGGGCGGCCTCGGCGAGGGTCATGACCCGGTAGCCGTCCATGGCGGCCTCCAGGGCCCGGACCGGGTCGACCTCGGTGACCACGACATGGGCGCCGTGACCGGCGGCGCGGCTGGCGAGACCCCGGCCGCACCAGCCGTAGCCACAGACCACTAGGGTCTTGCCCGCGAGCAGGACGTTGGTGGCCCGGATCAGGCCGTCCAGGGTGCTCTGACCGGTCCCGTACCGGTTGTCGAACATGTGCTTGGTGAGCGCCTCGTTGACGGCCACGATCGGGAAGCGCAGGGCCCCGTCGGCGGCCATCGCCCGCAGTCGGATCACCCCGGTGGTGGTCTCCTCGGTCCCCGCCAGGACCTCGGGGATCAGCTCGGTACGGCTCTTGTGCAGCTCGGCGACGAGGTCGGCGCCGTCGTCCATGGTGAGCTGGGGCCGATGGTCCAGGACCGCGTTGATGTGGTCGAAGTAGCGGGCGCTGTCCTCGCCCCGGACCGCGAAGGTGGGCACCCCGTGGTGGGCGGTGAGGGCGGCGGCGACCGGGTCCTGGGTCGAGAGCGGGTTGCTGGCGCAGAGCCGGACGTCGGCGCCGCCGGCCCGCAGGGTGATGGCCAGGTTGGCGGTCTCGCTGGTGACGTGGAGGCAGGCCCCGAGCCGGAGGCCCGCGAGCGGCCGCTCTTTCTCGAAACGCTCCCGGATCAGGGTGAGCACCGGCATCTCCCGGGCGGCCCAGTCGATCAGCCGGTCGCCCTCGTCGGCGAGGGAGAGATCGGCGACATCGTGTTTGGAGCTGCTGGCGCTGGCGGTCATGCCACCTCCCGGCTGGTGCTGGCGGACGGGCTCGGGCGGCCATGGTAGCGAAGCCCGCAGCAGCCGCGGACCGGCCCCGCGGCCCATCCCGGCATCGTCTCGCCGGTCCAGGTCAGAAGCGGATCAGCGAGACGTGGCGCCGGTCGCCGAGGGCCTCCGCGCCCCCGAAGCCGGCCAGCTCGATGAGGAAGGCGATCCCCACCACCTGACCGCCGAGCCGCTCGACCAACTCGGCGGAGGCCCGGGCGGTCCCCCCGGTGGCCAGCAGGTCGTCGACGATGAGCACGCGCTGGCCGAGGCGGATGGCGTCGGCGTGGACCTCCAGGACCGCCTCGCCGTATTCCAGGGTGTAGGCGACCGAGATGGTCTGCGAGGGCAGCCTCCCCTGCTTGCGCACTGGGACGAATCCGACCCCGAGCAGGTAGGCGAG
>DNAU01000251.1 GCA_003491925.1 Chloroflexota bacterium | reverse complement strand
ACCTCGGTGCGGATGCGGTCCTTCAGGTCGGCCTCGCCGAGGGTCTCCTTGGTCCAGGCGATGACCTTCTTGAGCCGCTCCTCGACGTCGATGGTCTCGAGCACCTCCAGCTTCTGGGCGAGGCTGAAGTCGGGCGAGTACCCGGCGAGATCGGCGAGGTGCCCCGGGTTCCGGGCCTCGCGGAGGAACTGGATGGCGCCGGCGGCGCCACGGATCTCGAGCAGGCTCTCGACCAGGGCGCGGTACTCGCGGGCCAGCTCGACCGTCGCTTCGGAGGGGTTCTCGCCGTCCGGGACCGGGTCGACCTGCACCCAGAGGGCGCCGCCCACGTCGGCCTGCCCCGCTCCGAGACGGGCTCGATGCTGACCGGTGAGGATCGAGACCTCAGCGCCGGTGGGCAGCTTCCCCGACTCCTGGACCCGGGCGACAGTGCCGATGCTGCCGAACTTGCCATCGATGCGGGGGACCAGCAGGACCAGGTGGTTGCCCTGGTTGGCCGCCTCGATGGCGGCGCGCTGGCCCTCCCCCTGGACGGCGACGGTGACGGTCATATGGGGCAGGACGACGACGTCGTCGAGAGGGAGGACGGGGAGAAGCTCGGCGCTGTGCTCGGTCATGGGGACTTTGTACCCGCTCGGCGGGATCTCACACCTGACCGGGCCGGGCTGGGACGGGCGCCCCTGCGGAACGCCCGGGGCCATGCGGGTCCTCCGGGACCAGGACGGCGGTGCCGTGCACCCGGCCGGCCCGGAGCAGCTCGAGGGCCCGCCCCGCCTCGGCGAGGGGGAGCACCTCCGTCTGGACCCGGATCCGCACCTCCGCGGCCACGCGCATGAACTCGGTGCCGTCCTCCCGGGTGAGGTTGGCCACCGAGCGGATCGAACGTTCCTCCCAGAGGAGCGAGTAGGCGAAGCTCGGGATGTCGCTCATGTGGATGCCGGCGCAGACCACGGTCCCACCCGGCCGGAGGGCGGCCAGGGCGAGCGGCACCAGCTCGCCGGCGGGCGCGAAGATGATGGCGGCGTCGAGCGGCTCCGGGGCCGGGCCGGTGCTGTCGCCCGCCCAGCTCACCCCCATGCCGAGGGCGAACTCCTGCGCAGCCCGATCGCCGGCGCGGGTGAAGGCGAACACCGTCGAGCCGCGATGGCGAGCCACCTGGGCGATGATGTGGGCGGCGCTGCCGAAGCCGTACAGGCCGAGCCGCGGAGCTTCGCCGGCCATCCGCAGCGCGCGGTAGCCGATCAGGCCGCCACACAAGAGCGGCGCCGCTTCGACATCGGCGTATCCCTCGGGCAGGCGGAGGCAGAAGCGCGAGTCGGCGAGGGCGAGCTCTTGGAAGCCACCGTCGACGTCACACCCGGTGAAGCGGGCGTTCACGCAGAGGTTCTCGCGACCGGCACGGCACATCGCGCAGCTCCCGCAGGTCCAGGCCAGCCACGGGACGCCAACCCGCGCTCCGACCTGGAGCACCGCGTCCGGCCCGGCCGCGACCACCGTGCCGACCACCTGGTGCCCGAGCACCACCGGGAGGACACCGCGGCCCAGCTCACCGTCGACGACGTGGAGGTCGGTGCGGCAGACCGCGCATGCGGCCACCCGCAGCAGCACCTGGTGGGAACGGGGCACGGGGATCGAGCGCTCCTCGATCACGAGCGGGGCGCCGCGCTCGCGGAGGACCATCGCCCGGTGGGTGAGCGGTGGAGCACCTTGCATCGACTCGATGATGCGCCCACCGACCCGGCATGTAACCTTCTGCCGTGACCGCGCTGCCCGAGCCCACCGCCAGGGGCCGGCCCGAGGTGGTCATCCGCCGCCTCGACGCCCTCTCCGCCCGCCGTCACCTCGACGACCTCGCCGACCTGCTGGTCGACTCCGTGGAGGGAGGCGCGTCGGTCTGCTTCCTCGCGCCGCTCGCCCATTACGAGGCACGCGACTGGTTCGCGGGTGTGCTCCACGAGATGGACCTGGGGCGCCGCGTCGTCCTTGCCGCCTTCCTCGGCAACCTCGTGGTCGGCTGCGCTCAGCTGGTGCTCGCGTGGCAGGCCAACGCCACCCATCGCGCCGAGGTGCAGAAGATGCTGGTCCATCGCTCGGCCCGCCGGATGGGGGTTGGAGCGCGCCTGATGCGTCAGGTCGAGGTCGAGGCCCGCGCGCTGGGGCGCACGTTGCTCATCCTCGACACCGAGACGGGGAGCGATGCGGAGCACCTCTACTCCCATCTGGGGTGGATCAAGGTCGGCGTGATCCCGGACTACGCGATGCGCCCCGATGGCTCCGGGCTCCGGCCCACCTCGCTCTGGTACCGGCAACTCGATTGACTGCGGGCCCGGTGTGGAGCCCCGATGACGGCGCACCGCGCGCACACCGACGCGCCATCCGGCGACCACGACGCGGTCTGCGACTCGATCGATCCGGGCGCGCGCACTCACCGGCACATGGCTTTCGCCGCGCCATTGGCGTGGCGGCATACGACCGGGGGCGGGCTTCTGCGACTGCGACGCGGCCGGAGCCGGAGTGACGATCGCCCCGACACGTTGACATCCATGTATGTACGCTGCATGCTATGTGGCGATCCTGACGGGGGCGATTAACCGCTCCCTGTCCAAAACGCAGGACGGACAGCCCGCAGACCGCAGGCCGTCACACCCAACGGAGGCTTTCAGCTTATGGCCAGGACCAGACGAAGCAAGAGCGGCGGCGCGAAGCGAGCCGTCAAAGCCACGGTTCGGCGGCCCCGCGCCGCTGCACCGCGCACCAGCGCCGGTGGAGACCTCCTCAAGGCGGTCCAGGGGCTGGTGAAGGCACTGCCCGTCGGCGAGCTCGAGAAGCGACTCGCCGGCCTCGAGAAGTCGGTGGAGAAACTGGACGGCGAGCTCCGCAAGGCGCTGTCGCAGGTCGCCGCCAAGGTGCGTGGGACGGTCAAGCGGGCTCCCGCCAAGCGCGCCGTCAAGCGGCGCACCGTCAAGCGCGCGACCCCGGCCAAGCGGGCACCGGCGGCCAAGCGCACCGTCAAGCGGACCGCGGCCAAGCGGACCGCGGCCAAGCGGACCGCGGCCAAGCGCACCACGGCCAAGCGCACCGCGGCCAAGCGCACCGCCGTCAAGCGCACCGCCGTCAAGCGCACCGCCGTCAAGCGGGCACCGGCGGCCAAGCGGGCACCGGCGGCCAAGCGCACCGTCAAGCGCACCGTCAAGCGGGTAGCCCCGCCGGTTGCCGCTCCCGAGGCACCCGCGGCGCCCCCGGCGCCCTGACGGATCTGATCCCAACACCTGAGGCCCTCGGGAGCGGTGCTCCCGGGGGCCTTTTTCGTGGCGTGGTCACCCATCGCTCCTGCTACGCTGCCCCCGTGCCGCTCGTCCTGATCAGCTTCCTGGACGGTGAGATCGTCCACGCCGAGATCTCCGATCTCAGCTTCGACCGGCCCCTGGTCGAGGCCGAGTTGCGCGGTGCCGATCCCAACAATGAGCGAGCGCTCTTCCCCCTGACCGCGATCCGGCAACTGGTGATCGGCCAGCCCGAGCCCGCCCCCGAGGATCTGCCCGAATGGGACCACGCCGCCTTCCACTTCATCGACGGTCAGGTGTTGCGCGCCTCGGTGGCACCAGACTCGGCGCTCGGCCGCTTCGGCGGCCTCTGGAGGGCGGTGGAGCCCGGCGTGCCCGAGATGCGGACGCTCGGCATCCCCTACTCCTCGCTCAAGGGGGTGTACAAGCTGCGCCAGTGGGACAGCCGCCCCGTCGGCGCGCGATCCGGTGCGAACGCCCGCGCGGACCAGGTGGCGCGCATCCTGGCCGAGCGGGACGGCGGCGGGCGTGCAGCCGCCTCGCCGGCCCCTCCGCAGCGACCGCTGATCAGCCGCGTCCAGCAGTGATCCGTCCCCGGGGCGATCCTGCCGCAGCGGCGTAACCGTGTCGTCAGGGTCAGCGTGCTAGGGTGCGTGCCACCGTGAGCGGAGCCACGCCCGCGGTCGACGACCCGGGGGCGGAGCAGGCCCCGGCCGTCCTCGGCCGCTTCCTGACCAAACGAACGCTTCTATCGATCCTGGCCGCGGTGATCATCGTGGCGGTGGTCGTCTGGCGGGCGGACATACCCTGGGGAGAGGCCTGGGCCAAGATCCGGGCGGCGAACCTCCTCTTCTATCTCCTCGCCATCGTCGTCTACTACCTCTCCTTCGTGGCCCGGGGGATTCGCTGGCAGGTGCTCCTGGCCAACGCCGGGGAGGTTCGCAAGGCCCGCCGGCTCGCCCCCCTCGTGCTGGCCTCGTTCTTCGTCAACTGTATCGTCCCGGCCAAGATGGGTGACGTCTATCGCGCCTACCTGGGACGGGTCCGGGAGCGCATCCCCGGCAGCAAGGCGCTGGGGACGGTGGTGAGCGAGCGGCTGCTCGACCTCTGCGTGCTGATGCTGCTGCTGCTGGCATCGGGAGCCTACGTCTTCCACAAGCGTTCCTCGGGCACGCTGGTCCCCTACGTCGTCTTCGGAGCGCTCCTCTGCGCGTTCGGCGTCGGGGTCATCGTGCTGATGCGATCGGGGCGAGGGATCCGTGTCCTCCGGCTGCTCCCGGACCCGATCTTCCGTCGTTACGAATCCTTCCGGAGCGGCGCCGTCAGCTCCCTGCGCCGCTGGCCCACCCTGCTGGTCCTCACCGTTGCGGTCTGGATCTGCGAGTCCGGCCGCCTGGGGCTGGTCATCGCCGCCCTCGGCTTCAGCAGTCAGGTCGGGCCGTCGCAATTCGTGCTGGTCGCCCTGGTGGCGGCGCTGCTGACCACCGTCCCCTTCACCCCCGGCGGGGTGGGGTTGGTCCAGTTCGGGGTGACGACCGCCCTGATCATCGTCGCCGGAATCAGCAAGGCCGCGGCGATCTCGATCGCCCTGCTCGACGGGAGCATCAGCTACGGCAGCCTGCTCATCATCGGCTTCGCCGTCTTTGCCCTGGTCAACTTCCGGATGTCGCGCGAGTCGGCCGCAAGCAGCGGAGGACGTCCGTCCGGCCACGCGCTGCGGGACGAGGGGCACCCGGCCACCGGCTCACTGGTGTGAGAGCGCTGGTCACCGGAGGGGCGGGCTTCATCGGCTCACACCTCGCCGAGGCCCTGCTGGTGGACGGCCACGAGGTCACCGTGGTCGACGACCTCTCCCGCGGACGGCGCTCACAGGTGCCACCGGCGGCACGGTTCGTCCAGGCCGACGTCAGCGGCGACCTGGGCGGGATCCTCCACGCGGCCCGGCCCGACCTCGTCTTCCACGAGGCGGCCCAGATCGACGTGCGGCGCTCGCTGGCCGATCCGGCCCTCGACACCAGGGTCAACGTGCTCGGCACCGTCAACCTGCTCCAGGCCTGCGCCGCCACCGAGGTGCCGAGGTTCGTCTTCGCCAGCAGCGGTGGCGCCCTCTACGGGGACACGGAGGCGATCCCGACGCCGGAGAGCCATCCCCAGCTGCCGGCCTCGAACTACGGGGCGGCCAAGGCCGCGGCGGAGCTGTACGGCAACGTCTACAGTCAGGTGTACGGCATCGAGTTCGTGGCGCTGCGCTACGCCAACGTCTACGGGCCCCGCCAGGACGGCACCGG
>DNAU01000347.1 GCA_003491925.1 Chloroflexota bacterium | reverse complement strand
CGCTCGTGATTCTTGGCGTTCAGCACCTCATGCCGCACGCCCATGCGCTTCAGAATCCCGGACAGCTTTTCCGATTTCTCCACCGAAACGGTGCCCACCAGCACCGGCTGGCCCTTCTTGTGCCGCTCTTCGATCTCCTTGGCCGCGTTGCGCCACTTCTCTTCTTCAGTGCGGTAAACGATGTCGTTCAGATCCTTGCGCACCATCGCCTGGTTGGTCGGGATGACCACCACGTCGAGCTTGTAAATCTTCTCGAATTCCGCAGCTTCTGTTTCGGCCGTACCGGTCATGCCGGCCAGCTTTTTGTACATGCGGAAGTAATTCTGGAAGGTGATCGTGGCGAGGGTGATGTTCTCCTGCTGGACCTGGACCCCCTCCTTGGCCTCGATCGCCTGGTGCAGGCCGTCGCTCCAGCGCCGTCCGGGCATGGTCCGGCCGGTGAACTCGTCGACGATCACCACCTCGCCGTCGCGGATGATGTACTCCCGGTCCAGCTGGTAGTGGACCGCGGCGCGGAGCGCCTGGTTCACCTGATGGGCTTCGATGGCGTGCTCGATGTCGAAGATGTTGCTGATACCGGTCCACTTCTCGAGCTTGGCGACGCCCTCGTCGGTGAGGGTCACCGACTTGGTCTTCTCGTCGCTCGTGTAGTCTTCCTCGGCGACCAGGTTCTTGATCAGCCGGGCGTAGGTGTAGTACTTCTCGGTCGGCTCGCTGGCCTGGCCGCTGATGATCAACGGGGTACGCGCCTCGTCGATCAGGATCGAGTCGACCTCGTCGACGATGGCGTAGTGGAGCCGGCGCTGGACGCACTGCTCAACGGTCATCGCCATGTTGTCGCGCAGGTAGTCGAAGCCCAGCTCGTTGTTGGTCGCGTAGGTGATGTCACAGGCGTAGGCCTCGCGCCGGGTGCAGGGGCGAAGGTGCTGGAGGCGCGCGTCGGGATGGGTCTCGTCGAGGAAGTCGGGGTCGTAGACGAAGGAGAGGTTCTGGCCGGCGATGACCCCGACGCTCATCCCCAGGAAGTGGTACACGGGTGCGTTCCAGCCGGCGTCGCGGCGGGCCAGGTAGTCGTTGACGGTGACCAGGTGGGCGCCCTTGCCCAGCAGCGCATTGAGGTAGAGGGGCAGGGTGGCCACCAGGGTCTTGCCCTCACCGGTCTTCATCTCGGCGATCTTGCCGTCGTGGAGCACGATGCCCCCCACCAGCTGGACGTCGAAATGGCGCATCCCGAGAACCCGGCGGGCGGCCTCGCGCACCACCGCGAAGGCCTCGGGGAGGATCTCGTCGAGCCGCTCCGCCTGCTCCGAGTCGCGCTCCTTCCTCTCCCGGCGGGCGAACTGGCGCTCGATCTCCGCCTCGCTCTCGGCGCTCACTTCGCCGCTCGCGAACTCGGCGGCGGCCCGGTCCGCAGTCTCACCGAGCACGTCCAGGTCCTCGGCGTAGGTCTGACCGAAGCTGATGTCGGCCCCCTCGTAGCCGAGGCGCTCGCGGAACTCGTCGGTCTTGTGGCGAAGCTCCTCGTCGGAGAGGGCGCGCATCTCGTCCTCGAGGCCGTTGATCTCCTCGACGACCCGCATGTGGCGGTTGATCTCCCGCTTGTGGGGGTCGCCGAGCACCTTGCTGAACAGGGACATGACGCTTTCCTAGCGGGCCCCTCGGGGTTCCGAGCAGGGGCTCCGGGCTTCCATGATGACGTGGGGCGGAGGTCGTCAACCACCCTGATCGGGTGCGACGGACCCGTGCCGAGCTGGATCGTACCAGCCGGCCGGCCGCCTCAACCCTCAACCGGAAAGGCGAGCGCGGCCCGGTCGCCGGGCCGTCCGGCTCAGCTCACGGACGGGGCGGCTCGGCGTCGGCCCGGATCCGCCCCTTGCGGTCGGTGACCCGGTCGCGGAGGCGGCGGACCTGCTCGTCCGCCTTGTCGATGACGCCGTCGATCGCCTCGTGGACGTTGGCCGCCTCGCAGCGCGCGGCCAGCCGGGTGCGGTGGACGTGAAGGACGATCTCGGCCGACGCCGCCGGCATCAGCGGGGTGGACAGCTCCACGGTGAGGTCGAGGTCGTGGAGGCTGGCGTGGCGCTCGAGCCGGCGCAGCTTCGCCTCGGCGTAGGCCCGGGTGTCGGGGGGGACACGGTGACCGGTGACGATGGAGACGCGCATGATCTGTTCAGACCAGCTTGAGGACCGAGCCCCGATCGAGGCCGTGACTGCGCAGGGTACCCGCCGGCAGCTCCAGGGCGGCCTTGGACCCGAAGACGATGCGGGAGACGCGCCAGGGCCGGATGGTGTGGCAGGCGTGCAGGATCCGGCCCTCGGCGTCCACGAAGGCGACGTCGAGCGGGAAGCGCATGAAGAACATGTGGATCGAGCCGCAGTCCTGGATGCAGAGCCCCTCCCCCGCCGGGAGATCGCGGCGCCACATCAGGCCACGAAACCGGCTCAGGAAGGAGCCGGCGACCGCGCAGCGCTCCGCCACGACGGTGCCGTCGGCGGTCTCCAGACGGTGCATCGCGGCGACCACGGTGGCATCGTAGCCGCGCGGAGGCCTCCGTGTATGGTGGGAGGATGACGAACACTGCCGACGTCACCATCCACATCGACCCCGCCTGCCCCTGGGCCTGGCTGACCTCCCGCTGGCTCGCCGAGGTCGAGAAGGTCCGCCCGATCCGGGTCACCACCCGGCTGTTCGACCTGGCCGAGGTCAACCGGAGCTCCGACACGGACGAGGGCCACCGCCGCAGTCACGGCGCCGGCGAGGTCGCCCTGCGGGTGCTGGTCGCGGCCCGGAGGGCGGGCGGCGACGACGCCGTCGCGCGCCTCTACACCGAGCTGGGCGAGGCCCATCACGAGCGGGGCGAACCCCTCGACGATCAGGGGATGCTGAGTCGCGCGCTCACCGCCGCCGGCCTCGACCCGGGGCTCGCGGAGGCGGCCGGCAGCAACCCGACCACCCTGGACGAGCTGCTGGCGGAGCACCGCGCGATCGCGGAGCGCGGCGCCTTCGGCGTTCCCACCCTGGTGCTCGGCGACGCCGCGCCCACCTTCGGCCCGGTGGTCGACACCCGGATCACCGGCGAGGCCGCCGGCGAGCTCTGGGACCGGGTCGCCTGGCTGCTCACCACCGAGCACTTCTACGAGCTCAAGCGGGAGCGCACCCGACGGCCCGAGATCGGCCGCTTCACGGTGCCGGCCGGGACCACCGCCTGACCCTCGCCCAGCCCCTGGGCGATCGGGGCGCCGCTGATCTAGCGCCAGGCGGTGTTGAAGACGGCCCTGACCTCGGTGCCGGCTCCCAGCGCGCTGCGGATCTCGAGGGTGCCGCCGGCGTTCTCCACCCGCTCGCGCATGCTGATCAGCCCCAGCGAGCGGGTGCGTCCGAGCCGCGCCTCGGTGGCACCGACGTCGAAGCCCTCCCCGCGGTCCGCGACGACCAGCTGGAGGCGCCCGGGAAGGAAGGCGAGGACCACCTCGACCTCCTGCGACCGGCCGTGCCGGCAGGCGTTGTCGATCGCCTCGACGATCACCCGGAAGGCGGCCAGGCCGATCGCGCGGAGCAGGCGCCGCTCCTCGCCGACCACCTGCACGCGGACGGTCACGACGCCGGTGAGGTCGGCGGCGACGCGCCGCACCGCGGTGACCAGGCCGTCCTCCTCGAGGCCCCGCGGGCTGATCTGGAAGAGCAGGCGGTGCATCCGCGAGAGGGCACGCCGCGTCGCCTCCTTGCACTCGGTCACCTCGGAGGTGACGGTGAGCGCGGGGGCCCTACCGACTCGGCGCCCGATCATCTCGACCGCGAGCACGACGTCGGCG
>DNAU01000245.1 GCA_003491925.1 Chloroflexota bacterium | reverse complement strand
GCGACGGGGAACGTCTACCACTTCGAGTCGTTCGCTGACGGCGGCGCCGAGATCGGTCACTTCAACGTCAACAGCTCGATCCCCGAGGCCGGCGTGTACGGTATCGCCGGGGACTCCGGGTACCTCTACGTGGCGCTCTCCAGCGTCAACGAGGTGGCCCAGTACACCCGGGCGGGGAAGCTGGTGGGGACCTTCGGCGGCTACGGGACCAAGGTCGGTGACATGCAGACACCCCAGGGGTTGAGCTTCGGACCAAACGGCGCCCTCGCCGTCGTCGAGGAGAACAACGACCGGGTGAGCGAGTGGTCCGTACCCTGACGCGCTGATCAGGGTCGGAAGCCAGCCTGGGATTGGGCGGCCGGAGGAGACCGGCACGGGCCTCACGTCACATCCCGGGGGATCGCGCGACTCCAGCGTCAGTTGACGGCGTTCTCGTTACCGGAACGCGACCAAGGTCGGCGCCCCGTGACGGCGATATCACCGTCGCGTGACAGCGCGGCACCAGAGTGCGGGGCGGAACAGCCGCCTCGCATCGGAGCCGAAAGTCATGCGTCGATCACCCCTGCCGCTGACCCTCATGTCGATCGTCGGTGCGGCCGCCGCCGTCGCCATCTCCTCGTGGGGGACGACGGCGCTCGCCGCCTGTCCGCCCGCCTCCAGCCCGGGGACCGTCGGACTGTGGGCGGCTGACTGGGGCGGCGCCGCCGCCGGCCGCACCAGCGCCGAGTGGCAGGCCGCGGCCCAGAACGACAGCGTCCTCATCGGCCAGCCCGGCGTCTACAAGAAGTGGATGACGCAGCTGCGCGCCTGGAACCCCGATCTGACCATCCTCGCCTACAACCTCGGCCCCTACCTCCAGAAGGGAAGCGCCAACTTCACCACCGTCCTCGCCCAGGACCCGAGCTGGTTCGCCCACGACGCGAGCGGCAACCTGATCAACCTCAAGGGCTTCCCCGGCAACTACCTCATGGAGATGAGCAATCCCGGGTACCGGGCCTGGCACGCGCAGCAGCTGGCGGCGACGGTCGCCGAGTACGGCTTCGACGGGGCCATGGACGACTCGATGGGGCCGGCCCCGCTGGGCAAGAACTACGCCAGCGGGATCCCCATCGACCCGGCCACCGGCCAGGCGTACACCGACAGCGAGTACCTGGCCAACTCCGTGCTGCTCCTGGACGCCGACAAGGCGGCCCTGGACGGCAAGTACCTCGCCTTCAACGGGCTGATCAACGGCCCGACCTACACGCGCGAGACCAGCGTGTTCGCGACGTCGACGGCGGACGCGGGGGTGAGCGAGCTCTTCCTCCGCTCCCCGACCTCTTCGGTCACCGCCTACCCGACGGTCACCACCGTCGAGGACTCGCTGCAGATGATGGCCTCCATGTCGTCCAGCGGTAAGGCCTTCCTGGGCTGGACCAAGGTGTGGTCCGGCGGGACCCAGGCGCAGGTGTCGCAGTGGGAGCAGTTCGGGCTCGGCGTTTACCTGCTGGGCCAGGGGTCGGGCTCATACTGGGACTTCATGCCGTCCAAGAGTGCCGACAACACCGGCTGCTCGTACTCCAACCTCAAGGACCAGCTCGGTGCGCCGCTCGGCCCGTACCAGGTGTCCGGCTCCGTCTTCACGCGGTCCTTTGCGGATGGATCGGTCACGGTCAACCTGACCACCGACACGGCGACGATCTCCGTCGGCTGAGGTCGGGATCTCCTGGAAAGCAGGGGACGGAGGCCACCCGTGGGCGACCTCCGTCCCCTGTCAGCGTCTACGTGACCGTGATGGTGCCGGTGTCCGTGCTGGTGTTGAGGGACACCGAGCCGTCCTGGAACTTGCGGGTGAGCGTCGATCCATTGGTGGTGTAGTTACCCAGGGGAGTGCCCAGCTGATCCCTCATGTTCGAGTAGGAGATGACCGTGTTGTCCGCGCTGTGCGAGGGCATGAAGTCCCAGTACGAGGCGGAGCCCCGGCCCAGCAGGTAGGCGGCGAGGCCGTACTGCTCCCACTTGTTGAGCTGGGCGCTGCTCGCGTTGACCCAGACCTTGGTCCAGCCCAGCAGCGCCTTGCCGTGGGCGGCCATGCTGCTCATCATCTCCAGGGTCGCGTCCAGCTCGCTGGTGGACGGGAAGGAGTTGATCGGGCTGGTCGGCTGGCGAAGGAAGAGCTCGCTGATCCCCGCGTTCGCGTTGGAGGTGGCCAGCGTCTCGGTGTCGCGCTCGTACTCGGTCCCGCTGATCAGGCCATTGAAGGCGAGGTACTTGCCGTTGAGCGCCGCCTTGTCGGCGTTGAGCATCAGCACCGAGTTGGCGAGGTACTCGGCGTCCGTGTAGGCCTGGCCGGTGGCCGCGTCGATGGGCACCCCGGTCGAGTAGCCGGTGCTCAGCGCGGCCGTCCCCATCGAGTCGTCCATGGCTCCGTCGAACCCGTCCGCGGCGACGGTGGCGGCCAGCTGCTGGGCGTGCCACGCCCGGTACCCGGCGTTGCCGACGTCCATGAGGTAGTTGCCGGGGAACTTGTGCAGCGTGATCAGGTTGCCGTGGGCGTCGTGGGCGAACCAGCTGGGGTCCTGCTGGCGGATGGTGTTGAAGTCCGAGCTCCCGCTCTGCAGGTAGGGCCCGAGGTTGTAGACCAGGATCATGAGCTTGGGGTTCCACGAGCGCAGCTGGGGGATCCACTTGGCGTAGACGCCCGCGTTGCCGATCAGGATGCTGTCGTTCTGGGCCGCGGCCTGCCATCCGGCGCTGCTGCGCTGGCCGGCCGCGCCGCCCCAGTCAGCTGCCCAGAGCCCGATCGTGCTCGAGGTGGAGCCGGGGTCCGCGGTGTTGGACACGCCAACCTCCGTTCCGTTCGAGGAGGCCACCGCCGTCGCGTTTGACGAAGCGACGATGCCGCTTTCGCCGGTGGGGGAGAGGAGCCCGACGCCCGTGCCACCGAGCGCACCCGCCTCGAGGGCGACGTTGGCCGGTAGGGCGGGCGGTCCTGCAGCGTGCTGAGCGGCGGGTGGTGGGGCCGATCCCACCGAGACGGCGCCGGCGATCACGATCAGCCCGATCAGCGCGGCGATCGACGCCGCACTCTTCATGGATCCCACCTTCATGGGCTCATCTCCCCTTCTGTGAGCGGCCGACATCATCCGGCTGGCCGGCCCATCCGGCCAGCTCCGCTGACGGAGAACCAGGGCTCGGAAGGCGCTACGACCCCCTCCCATGTCGAGGATCTGTCTCACCGAACAGGTGACCTTGCGTTCTCCTCCGGCAAGTTCCGGGGCACCATACGACACGGCGGGGTCGAATGTCCAGCGGTGCTAACCGATCAATCGATGTCCAGCCGACCACAGATACTTCGTGTCGCACCAACAGTTTGACTGCAACGAAACGGGCTGCGCCGCCCGTGAGGGCGGCACAGCCCGGCGTCGAGTTGCGATGTCAGGCGGCGGGGGTGAAGACCTCGATGCGGTCGTTGCCGTAGTCGTTGACGTAAACCCTGCCGGCGGTGTCGACGGAGATGCCCATCGGCTGGTCGAAGTCACCGTTCGCGGTGCCCTCCTTGCCCCAGCTGCCGAGGTAGGCACCGGTCGACGCGGTGAACTCGCTGACCCGGTTGTTCTTGACATCGGTAACGTAGAGGATGCTTCCATCCGGCGAGAGCGCGGTGTCGAAGGGCTGCTTCAGCGTGCCCTTGCCGATCGTCCTGAGCAGCTTCCCCGAAGAGCTGAAGACGTCGACCACCCCCTGGTTGACCGACGCCGCGTAGATGGTGCCGCTGGAGTCGGCGGTGACGCCGGTGCAGCCGTTGAACGCTGCGGGGTTGCCCACGGTGGTCCCGCAGGCGACGGGAAACCCGGAGAGCTCGTTGCCCGACTGGCTGAGGACCTGAAGGCGGGCGTTGGCGCTGTCGGGGACGTAGACGTCGTCAGCCGGGCCCCCCACGAAGATTCCCCGGGCGTAGAAGAACTTGCCGGGCGAGCAGGAGACGCAGGACCCGACCTGGACCTGCCCGCCGAACTCGGTGTCGGAGCTGACCGCGGCGCTGCTCGGGTAGGCGCAGCCGAGCGGGCCGTTGGTGTTACCCGTCGGCGCGTATGCCTTGATGTACGCGGACCGGGTGTCGTTGACCCACAGGTTCCCGTTCACCGGGTCGACCGCGACCCCGCGCGGGTAGTCCATGGCGCAGTAGTCGGCGAGCACCGGCTCGCGGCTGCCCCACATCTGGACGAACGCGCCCGGTTTGGTGCCGCTCGGCCCCTGGAACTCCTGGATCCGCTGGTTGAAGCTGTCGCTCACGAAGACGCTGCTCCCGTCCGGTGAGACCGCGACCCCCACCGCCTGGTTCAGACCGCCGGCGGGCGGCGGGACCGGCGGGTTGGGGATCTGCTGCAGGAAGCCGCCGGGGTCGCTCTTGTCGAAGAGCGGGTTGTAGGCGTCGATGGCGAAGCAGGTGTAGTCGCTGACGTAGACCGTCCCGGTCGGCCCGACGGCTTGGTCGCGCGGCCCGTCCAGCTCGCCTCCCCCACCGCAGGAGTTGCCCACGGTGCCCCCCGGCGTTCCGATGGTGCCCAGGAAGGTTCCCGAGGTGCTGTAGGCGGCCACCAGTTGCTCGGCCGAGTCGGCGATGTAGACGACATTGCTGGAGCGGTCGATGGTGAGACCGCGGGTGTTGCTGCTGAGCTGCGCCTTGGTGCTGAAGGAGCGCTCGAAGCTGCCGCTCGCACTGAAGACCTGGACGCAGTGGTTGCTGACGTCGTTGATGTAGACGTTTCCGGCGCTGTCCACATCGATGCCTCGAATCAGGCCGAACTCACCGCTGTTGCAGTTCGCGCCGTCCGTCCCGAAGGAGCCCAGGAAGTCGTCGTTCTTGCCGAACATCAGCACCTCGTTGGCGCCCTGCGTGTGGAGTCCGGTGGACTGGACGACGTAGACGTCCTCGTTGGTCGGGCTCAGGCCGATCCACGGTGCGTAGTAGGCGTGCTCGGGTCCGAAGCTCACGGTGTCGAGCAGTGTGCCCGTCGGGCTGTACCTCAGGTAGCTGAGCAGGGCGTCCACCACGAAGTCCCCGGTGACGGGGTCGACGGCGACCCCGTACGGCTGCTGGCCGCCCAGCGCCGCCCTGGAGCTGTAGACGCCGTCGGGCGTTCCCGAGGTGGTGAACCGCCGCACCTGGTAGTTGTTGTAGTCGCTGGTGAGGATGGTGCCCGTGGTCGGGTCGTAGGCCATCCCCCAGGGGTAGACGAACGCGGAACCCGGCTGGCCGATGGTCATGTCATAGGTGGGCGCGCTGAAAGCTGGGGCGGCCTGCGCCGAGAGTGCCCCGGCCCCCGAGGCCGCGCCGATGGCGAGGCTCCCGAGCGCGATTCCCAGAGCACGCCCCCCCCTTCTCGAGCGGTGAATCATGGCGTGAAGACCTCCACACGGTTGTTGCCGTAGTCGACGACGTAGATGTCGCCCGCGGAATCGGTCGCGACGCCCAGCGGCCGGCTGAGGTCACCGTTCCCGGTCCCCTTGGAACCGAAGCTTCCCAGGTAAGTGCCCGCGCCGCCGGTGCCGATGCTGAACTCGCTGACCCGATTCTTGGTCGAGTCGGTGACGTAGAGGGTGGAGCCGCTGAGGGCCACGCCGAACGGCTCGCCCAGGGTGCCGGAGCCGATCGTGGTGACCAGGGGGTCGAGGGGATTCGCCGGGTTGAGGACATCCACCACGCCCTGGTTGATCGACGCCGCGTAGATGTAGCCGTTGGCGGGGTCGAACGTGGCCGTCGGGCAGCCGTTGAAGACGCTGGGCTGCCCCTTCAGGATCCCGCAGGGGAACTGCGCCTCGACGGTCCCGGTCTGGGTGATGACGTCGAAGTACCCGTATCCGCTATCGGGGACATAGAGGGTGCCGTCGGGGCCGATCGAGATGCCATCCGAGTAGAAGAGGTACCAGGGAGGCACGCCCTGGCCGCCGAAATCGGTATCGAAGGTCACCGTAGCGGTCGCCTCGGAAACGCCGGAGACCGTGTACTCTTTGACGTAGCCGGATCGCGTGTCACTGATCCAGACGTTGCCGTTGTTCGGATCGATGGCCACCCCGCGGGGGTAGTCCAGCGCAAAGGGCGCGCTGAGCACCGGGAGCCGGCTGCCCCATGTCTGGACGAAGGTGCCCGACGCGGTGCCTGCCGTCTCGAGTCCGTCGAACTCCTCGATCCGCTGGTTGAAGCTGTCGGTGACGTACACGGTGCCGTCGAGCGGGGAGACCGCCACCCCGACCGGCATGTTGAAGAGGCCGTCCGGCGGGGGCGGACCGCTGAACGAGGCCACGAAGGCCCCCGGATCGCCGCTCGCGGAGAGCGGGTTGTAGGTGTCGACGGTCCAGCACGTGTAGTCGCTCACGTAGACGGTCCCGTCCGGGCCGGCCACCGCGTCCCGCGGTCCGTCCAGCTCGCCGCCACCACCGCACGAGTCGCCCACCGTGCTGCCCGGGGTCCCGATGGTCCCGTCGTAGTGACCGAAGTTGCTACCTGGGGCGATGCTGAAGGCCTCGATCCACTGCTTCGCCGAGTCGGCGACGTAGAGGACGTTGTTGGCGCGGTCGATGCCGATGCCTCGGGTGTTGGCACTGAGCTGCGCCTTGGTGCCGAAGTAGGTGATGAATGTCCCGTTGCCCGTGAACTCCTGGATGCAGTGGTTGCTCACGTCGTTGACGTACACGTTGCCGGAGGCGTCGAGGTCTATGCCCCGAATGAGACCGAACTGTCCGGCCGCGCAGCTCTTGGCGGTGTTGGTGGTGCTGTCGTTGGTGCCGAACTCCCCCAACGCGTTGCCGCTGCTATCGAACATGTAGACGACGTTGGGCGCGGTCTTGGCCAACCCGGTGGACTGAACCAGGTAGACGTCCTCTGTGATGGGGCTGATGGCAATGAATGGTGCGTACCAGGCGGCCTGGTCCGGCACCGTCACGGTGCGGATCCAGGTGCCGCCCTGGGTGAACTCCATGTAGCCGTAGCCGTCGAAGGCAAAGGCCACCACGAAGTCGCCGTTGGTCGGGTCCACGGCGATGCCCGAGGGCTGCTCCCAGAACTGGCCGGGGCCGGTGCCCTTCGAGCCGTAGGTGGCCAGCCAGGTGCCGTCGGCGGCGAAGCGCTTGATGTCGTAGTTGTTGTAGTCATCCACCAGCAGGGTGCCGTCGTACTCGGTTGCCCCCTGGGTGAAGGTGGTGGGGTCCCAGGCCATCCCGAAGGGATAGACAAAGGCGCTGCCCGGACCGCCTATGGTTGAGTTGTAAGTCGGCGCCTGGAACGCGGCCGATGCCGACGTGCCGGCAGCCAGGCCGGCCGCCCCGGTCAGGATGGCGACGATCCCCAGCCCCGGGCCGAAGCCGAGCCGCGAGTGCCGGCGGAGGTTGGCCCGGCGGGTGCCCAGCAGTCTCATCGTGGTGCCTCCATCAGGATGTCGCGAGGACGAGCACCCGGTTG
>DNAU01000246.1:2696-3562 GCA_003491925.1 Chloroflexota bacterium | reverse complement strand
GACTCGCTGAAGGCGAGCAGGGAGGCGACGTTGATGACCGCGCCGCGCCGCCGGGGCAGCATGGTCCGCACCGCCGCCCCGGTGAGCCGGGTCACCGCCCGGACGTGGACGTCGATCAGCGAGCTCGCGACCTCCGGAGGCAGCTCGACGAAGGGCATGTAGCCGGCGAACCCGGCGCAGTTGACGACCAGGTCCACCCCGCGCCCGATCCGCTCCTCCACCGCGGCGAGGCCGGCCGGGTCGGTCAGGTCGGCGACCAGGGGGTCGACCGAGACCCCGTCGGCCCCGAGGCTCGCCGCCAGGGCGGAGAGACGGGGCGCGCGGCGGGCGACCGGGATCAGGTCCCACCCGCCCTCGGCGAGCTGCCGCGCGTAGGCGTGGCCCACGCCTGAGGAGGCTCCGGTGACCAGGGCGACAGGTCGCGCGGCGGGTGTGGCCATGGGTTCTCCCTCCAGGGTGGCGCTGCTCCGCCCTGGCACGGAGGTCGACCGAGATGGTCAACCCGCATATGGTGCCAGGCCGTACCCCGCACCGCTATGGCAACCCCCGATATACGGTCGCTCGCGGTCGGAGCACCCCACGCCGGGGCCGGCCCCTCGGGGCGGGGCCCCTACTCCAGCCGCCCCGGATCAGCTCAGGTAGGGGGCGAGGCCCTCGGCCTGCTCCGCCGCCTCCATCACCAGCTCGCTGACCGTGGGATGCGCATGAATGATGTCGCCCAGCTCCCCCACCGTCAGCCCGTCGCTGATCGCGACCCCCACCTCGTGGATGATCTCGACGGCGTGGACGCCCATCACGGTCGCCCCCAGGATCCGCCCGGTGGCCGCCTCGGCGCAGAGCTGGACCAGGCCGTCGGGCTCGTCCTC
>DNAU01000246.1:0-2542 GCA_003491925.1 Chloroflexota bacterium | reverse complement strand
TAGATGCAGGAGGGGACCACGGTCCGGTCGATCGGCCGCACCTCCACCCCCAGGGCGTTGTCCACCGCCCGGGCCCCCTCGGCGCTGGCCAGGTGGGCGAGCTGGAGACCGCCGATGCAGTCGCCCGCCGCCCAGATCCGGGGGTTGGCGGTACGCAGCAGGTCGTCGACGACGATGTGGCCCTGGGGGGTCAGCTCGACCCCGGCCGCCTCCAGGCCGATCCCCCGGGTCTGCGCAGCCCTCCCCACCGACACCAGGATCAATTCGGCCTCGATCGCGGTGCCGTCGTCCAGCCTGGCGCTCACCCCGTCCTCGCGGTGGTCGACGCTCTCCACCCGGCGCCCGGTGTGGAAGACGATCCCATCCCTCTCCACCAGGCGGCGGAACTCGCGCACCACCCGCGGCTCGACCCCGGCGAGGATCTGGGGGAGCACCTCGACCACGGTCACGGCGACCCCCAGCGAGGCGAAGAAGGAGGCGAACTCGCAGCCGATCACCCCGCCCCCGATCACCAGCAAGCGGCGGGGCAGCTCCTCCAGCCGGAGGATGCCGTTCGAGGTCACCACCCGGGGGTGGCTCATGTCGAGGCCGGGCAGCCCGCTCGGCTCGGTGCCGACGCAGACCACCAGCTGGTCGTACTCGAGGCGCTCGTCGCCGACCCGGACCGCGCCCTCCTCGACCACGCCCTGGCCCCGGACCACGCGCACCTTGCGCCGCTTGCAGGCGGCCTCCACCCCGCGGCGCATGGTGGTGACCACCTCCTCCTTGCGCTCCATCATCCGGGGGAAGTCCACCTCCACCTCGCCAACCCTGAGCCCCAGGTCCCCGGCCCGCCGGATGCGCCGGAGCAGGTCGGCGGTCGCGAGCAGTGATTTCGTTGGAATGCATCCCCAGTTGAGGCAGGTCCCGCCCAGCTCGGCCCTCTCCACGAGCACGACGTCGGCACCCCGCTGCGCGCCGCGCAGCGCGGCCACGTCGCCGGCGGGGCCGCCGCCGAGGACCACCACGCGAGTGCTCATCGGCGCCGCCCGACCCTCGGTGCGGCCGCGGCGGACTCGGCGGGCGCGACAGGGGTCGGCACCGCGGGCGGTCCGCCCTGCGTGGCGGAGGACTCGGCGGGCGCGGCGGTGGCAGGCGTGGCCGGGCCGACGGTGGCGCCACCATCGGGTGCCGCGGCCGGCGCCGATCCCGAGCCGGCCAGGTGGGCCTGGACCGCGGGCGAGGTCTCGAGCGCGGTGCGGAGGACCCGCTCCTGCTCGATGACGTGGGAGCCGTGGTACCCCTCGGAGGGCGCGGCCCGGCGCGGCCGGCCGATGTACTCCCAGCTCACCTCGTAGGGGCGCTGCCGGCCGATGCGCCGCTGCACGTGCGCCCAGGCGCCCATGTTCTCCGGCTCCTCCTGGACCCAGAAGGCCTTCTCCAGGTTGGGGTAGATGCGGAACAGCTCCAGGATCCGGTCGAGCGGGAGCGGGTCGAGGAGGTCCACCCGGCCGATGGCGAGGTCGCCGGCGTGGGCCCGCAGCTCGTGGCCCTCCAGCTCCCAGGCGATCTTGCCGGTGCAGAGCAGGAGGACCCGGACCGCCTCGTGGCGATCCGCCATGCGGGCGTCCTCGATGACCGGGCGGAACTCGCCCCCGGTGAGGTCGGCGACAGCGCAGCTCGTCTCGGCAGCCCGCAGCAACGACTTGGGGGTCAGCACCACCAGCGGCCGCGGGGTCGGGCTGAGGGCCTGGTCACGGAGGAGGTGGAAATACTGGGCAGAATTGCTGCAGCAGGCGACCCGGATGTTGCCGTCCGCCGAGAGCGCGAGAAAGCGTTCCAGGCGGGCGCTCGAGTGCTCGGGCCCCTGCCCCTCGTAGCCATGCGGGAGGAGCAGCACCAGCCGCGAGCGCTGGCCCCACTTGGCCTGGGCCGCGACGATGAACTGGTCGATGACCATCTGGGCGTTGTTGGCGAAGTCGCCGAACTGGGCCTCCCAGAGCACCAGGCAGCCGGGCTCGGCGGCGCTGTACCCGTACTCGAAGCTGAGCGCCCCCACCTCGCTGAGCGGGCTGTTGTGGACCTCGAAGGTGGCGCCCGCCCCGTCCAGGTGCTGGATCGGGGCCCAGGCGGCGCCGGTCTGCTCGTCGTGGAGGACCATCTGGCGGTGGCTGAAGGTGCCGCGCTCGGTGTCCTGCCCGGTGAGCCGGATCGGCACCCCGTCGAGGAGCAGCGAGCCCAGCGCCAGCGCCTCGGCGTGGCCCCAGTCGATCCCCCCCTGCTCCAGCGACGCCCTCCGGCGCTCGAGCTGGCGGGCCAGCTTGGTGTTGACGGTGAAGCCGTCGGGAACCTCGAACAGCCCCTCGTTGACCCTCTGGAGGACGGCCTCGCCGACCGCGGTGCGGGGCGCCGGCGGAGCGTCCGCTCCCCCCTGGGCGCGGCCGCTGGAGGTGTCCTCGTCGATGAGGGTGGTGAGGTGCTCCTTGATCCGCCGGTGGGCCTCGGTGATCCGGGCGAAGACCTGGTCCGACTGCGCCTTGGCCTCGTCGTCGGTGATCAGCCC
>DNAU01000322.1:5150-6116 GCA_003491925.1 Chloroflexota bacterium | reverse complement strand
TGACAGCAGGACCACAGCATCCTCAGCAATCCCGAATGACGCCCTTGCCGCCGGGCGATCGAACGCCTGCCTGAATTCGGAGATTCCGGCCGTGTCCACCCCGTACCTCACCACGACCCGTCGCCGAGACTGTGCGTAGCGCGCAAACATCTCGCTGGTCGCCTGAGCCTCGAACACCAACCGATCCGCCCCACCGAGCGTGGCTACAAGGCGATCCCGTACGTAAGGATGCCAGTCACTGTGACCGTAGGCTCCTGACAGCCAATGCTCGAGATCGAAGCTCTCGTGAATGCTCCAGATAGTCGGCACACCCAGGCGCTGCGCGGCGTCTCCGGCAGGCCACGTCCCGAGGGTATTCAGGAGGACCACGGTGGTGTCCGAACCTGAGATGAAGAGCGACAGCTCCCTCATTTGGCCTTCGTAGCTTTCCACGTCGTTGGGCAGATGCCGACCCGTGACGATGACGTCGATGCCGAGCTCTTCAAGCGCGGCGCCAAGCTCCCCACCTGTCGGTGAGACCACGGTGCAGCGAGGTAGCGACGGTGCAAGATTACGGAGCAACTCGCTGAGATAGAGCTGACCGCCTCCGATCGCGAGGCTATGGGTGAACACGAGGAGATGTGACTCTCGCGATTCCTTACGACCCACGAGATCACGGCACATCTTCTCGGTGCGAAGTCTGAGCGCCGCAGCCCGTTCGCCGTCGGCCGCGGTGACCACCAACGGCTGACGTTGCACCACGCGGGAAGCCAAGAGCTCATGGCCGCCGAGAGAATCGAAAACAGTCACTGCGATCTCGGGGGCATCAGAGGCGCATCCCGGCAGGGCGCCCCGGTACTCGAATCCGCTCAGGGGGCCGAAGCCACCAGGCGAAATGGCGGCGACGTCGGGGCGCGGGATTCGAAGGCGTGCCCGGCCAATGCCCTTGCCCTCGCAGCTGATCTCAACGCGAGCAACGCCGCCTCG
>DNAU01000322.1:368-5083 GCA_003491925.1 Chloroflexota bacterium | reverse complement strand
ACGCCGCCTCGGGCTGTCGAGGCCCAGCCGGCAACAATCAGATCCCGACGGATCTCGGCTCCGTCGACGGGGATGTCCAAGCTCCCGGCGAGCCCGGTGCCCACCAGCCGAAAGGTCCTCTCGCCCAAGACTACGGCTCGGCCGGACCGTCCTGACGCCCTGACCGTAACGTCCAAAGCGCCCGGTGGCCAATCGGCGACGTTGACCCACGCCGACCAACCGCACGCCGCGGAAGCGCGAGGAACACCCAGATTGGCGGGGACGTCCGGCCGCCGAATCCCGAGATCGGCCTCCACCATTGTCGTGCCATTGAAGACCAACTCGACATGCGTCGCGCTCCGGTCACCGTCAAGCGCCCACCCCTCGAAGAGCTGTGGCCCTCGAAGCAGCGTTTCGCCGGAAGGCAGGTCAAACCAGCCGCGCAGCGAGCGGTCAGAATGCCGGCGCGGTAGGTGCCGGCGTAGGAAGTTACGAAGCCGCGGCAGCCGGCTCAAGGCCATCGGCCTCCGCCGCCACCTGGATCACCGGGGAGAAGGTGGCGACGCGATCGGCCGCGAGCTGCCCGGCCATGACGTGGTGCCAGGTGAGCTGCAGCCCCTGCTGCAGGTCGATCGGCGCGTAGTCGAGGAAGGACGTGAGCTTGGTGATGTCCAGGACGATGGACGCGACGTCGTGGCTCCGCGCTGGAAGGAAGTCGAGGATGGGTTGAGCTCCGATGATCTCCCCCACCTGCCTGGCAACTGCGAGGACGGTGTGGCCGCGACCCGAGCCGACGTTAACGATCCCGACGTCGAGATCCTCGGCGACCACCCGCGTGACCGCCTCGGCCACGTCCGCTACGTGCACGTAGTCGCGCATCGCCGTGCCGTCACCGACGATCTGGAGAGGCAGGCCGGCCGCGATCCGGTGGATGAAGACGGCCACCGCTCCCTGACTGCGGTCCGGGCTCTGGCCTGGTCCGTACACGTTGGACAGGCGGAAGATCCGGACTGGAAAACCGTAGGTACGCGCGTACATCGCGGCATACAGCTCGCCCGCCAGCCGTGACACGCCGTACGAGGAGACGGGCTCGACCGGGTCGTCCTCGCGGGCCGGGACCCGCTTCGGATTGCCGTAGACGGTGCCGCCGGACGACAGGAATGCGAGGCTGGCGCACGGCCGGTGACGGAGGTGCTCGAGAATCGTGAGGAGCGGCGCGAGGGCGGCCTGGGCATCTGCGAGGGGCTGCTCCGCCGCCGCCAGGGGCAGGAGTCCCCCGGCCGCGCAGAGCACGTGGTCGACGCCCTCCATGGATTCCGCGAGGATCACGGGATCTCCGGCATCGCCGATCACCACGCTGATGCCTGCGAGGCGCGCAGCGTGGGTGCGCGTGCTCTCGGTGCGCGTCAGGACGCGCACCTCCAAGCCCTCGTCGCGCATCCGATTGCCCAGCGCGGCTCCGAGGAATCCCCAACCCACCACCAGGACGCGGCGGGAGCGACGGTTAGAGCCCATGTTGTGGCGGCAGTATAGCCACCCCAAAGCGGTAATTGGTCACATGCGGGTCCCCAATCACAAACAGTCGTTCGCGTCATCCACGGGCCGGAAGGACCGCGGCATCGGCAAATGCGGAGACTGCTTGGCACCGTACCGGGGCAGAGCGGAGGCGTGCCACCAGCCCACACGGCGTCGCGGCTACCGGCCATTTCTGCGTCAATCGCGTGAATCGCCGGCAGTGCACCGGGGCGGGACGGGCAGCGCTCTGGCAGGCGCGACGGGCGGCGCTGCGGTACGTTACGCGCGCATGAGCACCGGCACGAGGGCTCAACCCCCACCAACTGCTGAACCGCACCGCCGGCCGTACCGGCGCCAGGCGGGCCGGGTGGGGATCGGGCTGCTCACCACCCTCCTCCTCCTGTTCGCCGTCGTCGCGGCCGGAAGCCTGATGCTCCTGATGGTCCGCTCGCCCGCTGGCGCGGCGGGCGGCTCGGGCACGGCGTCCCTGAACCCCACGCCCCGAGGGACGGCCGCCGGGTCCACGGGCACGGCGACGGCGAATCCCACCCCCACCGGCGGTGCCACCGGCTCCGCGGCAGCGGGGTCGGTCCTGGAGGCGACGGCTACGCTGCTCTTCCCCCCGTCGGGGACCGCCTGCGGGGACGCGAGCGGCGACTACACGTCGTGCCCGGTCAGCTCACGGATGGAGCAGCGGCTGATGGCCCTCCAGGCCATGGCCGGCATCCCGTACCGCCCGATGTGCCGGTGCAGCCGCGACTGGGAGAGCGTCGCCATCACCGCGGCGGCGACCGCCGACACCGTCGACGTGACCTTCAAGTTCTCCGGCGGCCAGGTGACCATGGCGGTGTCGATGGTCCCGGGGGTGGGGAGCTCGGGGTGGGTCGCCGACGACACGACCTGCAACGGCGGCGACCTCTACTCCCAGACCGAGCCCCCGCCGTGCTGGGCTCCCGGATAGCCGGGGAGCCGGCCGGGCACGATCAGATCCGGCGCCCCGGCGCGGGGCCGTTGACTACGACAGCCCCCCTGACCGCACGGTCACCTCGAAGGTCCAGGGGCCCCCGGGGGGTTCGGGGAGCGTCAGGTGCGTCCCCACCGGCGAGGTCAGGATCTCGCGCGCCTCCTGGGGCCAGTGTTCGTCGATGAACGCCGGGTACGACCAGGCCACGACCAGCCCGGAGGCGAAGGCGACGGCGACCGCCACCCACGCGCCCTGGCGCAGCCAGGGCATGCGGAGGCGGGAGGCCGCCCAGACGACGGTGACCACCCAGGCCACCTGGGCCAGGAAGAAGTACCGCTCCCCGGCCCGTCCCATGGTCATGATTTGCCACTGGTTGCCGGCGGCCGACACCGCCGGCACCGCCAGCCCGGCGGCGAGGAAGAGGAGCGCGGTCAGGTCGAAGATCCGCAGCTCCCACGGCGCCCGCAGGGCGGCGAGGACGACCACGGGCGCCGCCACCAGCAGGACGAGCCCGGCCAGCACGGTCGCATGGGCCAGTCCGGTCACGTAGACGTGGGTGTGGCCCTCCTCCGCAAAGAGGCCGGCGAGGACCACGCGGTCGCAGAGCAGCAGCACCAGGTCGCGCAGGTTGGCCCCCAGCGGGTAGGCGGTGCGGGGAGTCTGGGTCTCCGCGTAGAGCTGGGCGCCCAGCCCCAGCGCCAGGACGGCGAGGAGGACCAGCGTCTCGCGACGCCGGCGCAGCAGCCACCAGAGCACGGCGATCGGCAGCAGCACGTAGACGAAGGGGCCGGTTGCCGCGGTCAGGGCGATGACGGCGATGTCGAACGCCCGCCACCCCCATCCCCGCGCCTCGGGGGCGACGATCACCAGGGTGGCCAGGACCGCGAGGTGGAACGGCGCGTTGGTGATGGTGACGTTCAGCTCGGTGGTCGGCATCAGCAGGTAGACGGCACCCAGGCCGATGCGCACCCACAGGGAGGGGACCAGCTCGCGGAACCGGCCGCTGAGGAAGAAGAGCACCGGGGCGATCTGGACCAGCAGCCCCATCACGTTGTAGGCGACCGGAGCGTTGCCCACTCCGAAGGGGACCTCCACGAGCGCGGCCAGCCGGGAGAGCGTCTGGTAGTAGCCGCTGAGCGAGACGCCCAACGCCTGCCAGGCGCCGAGGTTGTAGGCGTCGCCGAACCAGCGGGTGCCGTCCTCGGCGTAGAACTGGGCATTGGTGAACGCGTCCGGTCGCCGGCTGATGACGATCCCGGCGGCCGCCAGGGTCACCAGCACGGCCAGGAGGGCGCTCCGCAGCGGGCGCCAGGCCGCCGGGCAGCCCCCCGGGACCGACGGGGGGGTCATCCTCGCCAGATCAGCGACGTCTGTCATCCGGGGCCTCGGCACCCTCGGGGCCGGAGCTCCGCGGGCGCGGCCGGGGCCGCCGACCGCTCGGTCTCATCGCATAGAGCCACCAGTGGAGGTAGCGCGCCAGCCACTTCGAGACCTGAAAGTTGGAGGTGCCGTCGGCACGGTCCAGCCAGATGGTGGGGATCTCGGCGACCGGCAGCCCCCGCCGCTTGGCCTTGGCCACCATCTCGATGCCGAGGGTGAAGCCGGCGTCGGACTCGATGCCCACCTCGCGCAGGAAGTCCCGGGAGTACGCCTTGAACGAATTGGTCGGGTCATGGGTCCCCACCCGTCCCATCAGGTGGAGCGACACCCCCGCCGTCCGGGAGATCGCCCCCTTGGTCCATGGGCCGCCGACCTGCTGGCCACCGCGCATGTACCGGGAGGCACAGGCAACCACCACCCCCCGGTCCACCAGGCGGGTGAGCTGGTCGATCTGGTGGGGATCGTCGCTGCCGTCGGCCATGGTCACGACCACCACCTCGCTCTCGGCATGGTCCACCCCGAAGCGGAGCGCCGCCGCCGGGCCCCGACCGTAGGTGTTGTGGAGGGGCCGGAGGCGCCCCTCTCGACGCCCGTACTCCTCGAGGTGAGGCACGGTGGTGTCGGCCGCGGTGTCGTAGACGGCGAGCACCTCGCAGGGGAGGGTCACCGCCTCGAAGACGCGGTCCAGGAAGTCGACGATCGACGGCCCCTCGTTGTAGACCGGCACCACGACGGAGACGCGGGGCATCGGTCGCTCAGATCCGGACGCCGTTGCCGAGGACGTTGAAGAGGTCGACGACCGGGGCCTGGACGTGCAGGTCGCTGTACTCAGGGTGCGGCGTCGCCACGATCAGGAGCCCGGACCTGTCGATGACCT
>DNAU01000322.1:0-294 GCA_003491925.1 Chloroflexota bacterium | reverse complement strand
CGTGGAGCGGCAGCAGGCTCGGGTCGGTGGTCACCCGGGGATCGGTGCAGAGCACCTCGCGCGCCTTGATGGCGAGCAGCCGCTTCAGCTTGTAGCTGAGGCTCGACCGCGTGTCGTCGGATCCCCCCTTGAAGGACATCCCCAGGATCCCCACCGTCATCGCCGAGAGGTCAAATCTCCGCTCCAGCTGGCTGACCACGTAGAGCGGCAGCCCCTCGTTGATCATCACGCTGGCGTGCCCGAGGGTGAATCGATTCTCGTTGAACGCCGTGATCTGCATGGTGTCCTTGAAGA
>DNAU01000136.1 GCA_003491925.1 Chloroflexota bacterium | reverse complement strand
TCCATGGGGGCGTTGTCGTAGCAATCGCCGACGGTGCCCATGGAGCCGATGAGGCTCTTGGTGCGGATGAGCTCGCTGAACCCCCAGGAGGTGAACTGACTAGGTTCACTCGATCGTTGCAACACCGGCTTGTTGGACCAAGACTAGATGCTCGTTGAGCGCTTCAGCGGGTGTCCTCCATCCAAGTGTCTTGCGGGGGCGTGAGTTGAGTGCTACTGCGACGGCCTCGATCTCTTTTGCGTCCCATCGTGAGAGGTCAGTCCCCTTGGGGAAATACTGGCGCAGAAGCCCGTTCGTATTCTCGTTCGTGCCGCGCTGCCATGGGCTGTGTGGATCGGCGAAGTAGACGGCCAAACCCGTGTCGATCTTCAACTGCGCGTGCTGCGATAGCTCCTTGCCGCGATCCCAGGTCAAAGAACGACGGAGTTGCTCGGGCAGCGTGCTGATCCGTGCGGTGATCGCATCCTTCATGGCCTCAGCGCCATAGCCAGCAAGGGCGGGGCCGTTCTTGACCCGCGGTTCGACGCCGTAACCCTCCATGCGCGGCAGGTGCAACAGCAGGGTGAACCGCGTGGTGCGCTCGACCAGCGTGCCGATCGCCGACCGACCGGTTCCGATGATGAGATCCCCTTCCCAGTGGCCCGGGATCGCCCGGTCCTCGGCCTCTGCGGGCCGTTCGCTGATCATCACCTCGGGAGTCACGTGAGCGCCAGGCCGTCCGCGCGTCCGCTCCCGAGGAACACGCAGCGCACGCCCAGTGCGCAAGCAGGCGACGAGCTCGCGCTTGAGAGCTCCGCGGCCCTGGACATACAGAGCCTGGTAGATCGCCTCATGGCTGATCCGCATGGTCTCATCATGGGGGAAGTCGACCGGCAGCCGCCGGGAAATCTGCTCGGGGCTCCAGGCGTTCACCCAACGGCGGTCCTGACGGTGCGGCTTGTTGCGTCCGTTCCAGGCCGGCGCAGCCGGGCCCGGCACGACGGTCCCATCTGGGGTCCGAATGACTCCGGCCAACCGTTCCTGGACGTAGTCACGCAGCCGCTCGTTGGTGATGAGTTTCGCTGGCTTCGGGCGGCGAGCTCTTCGCTCCGCATGCCACTGTGCCGTGAGTGGCTTGTAGTCCAATCGATACGTGCGGGTCGACGCGTTGCGACGCAGCTCTCGCGAGATCGTCGAGGGAGACCGGCCTAGTCGGCGAGCGATCTCACGGACACCGACATCTTGCGCACGCCACAGAGCGATGTCCTCGCGCTCAGCGAACGACAAGTAACGACCTGACACGGTTGGAGGAAGGTTCGGTCCCACGCCACCAGCGTGGCGGAACCATCGGAAGCCGACGGGCGTCGACACCTCGGCCTCGGCGGCAGCATCCTCAGTGGAAAGTCCTTTGGCAATCGCGGCCCAGAATCGGACACGATCCTCGCGCCACGCCACCGACGGGCGACCCGGCGAGGTGATCTGGCCCCTATACAGCTGAACCGCACACTGCCGCTCTCGAACACCCAAACCAACACCTCCGTCTCGAGGTGTTGCGACGGCCTCTTGAATCCGCCCTGAGGACCGTGGTCTGAATGGATGATCGATCCGGGTGTCGTGGGTCGCGACTCGCTCGCCATCATCACCGCGTCATTGACTAGCGCTGTCTCACAGCGCCGGTCGATGGCCCAGCCCACGATCCTGCGGCTGAAGGCGTCGAGGACGACACAGCAGTAGACCTTGCCCTCGCGCGTCGGGTGCTCGGTGATGTCGGTGAGCCACAAGGCGTCGGGCCGATCCACGGTGAAATTGCGCTTCACCAGGTCCTCTTCTGTGGCCTGGTTCACCAGGTTCTTCACCCGCTTCTTCGGCCCCGGCAGGCCCTTGATGCCGAGCTCTCGCATGATCGAGAGGATCAGTTTCTTGTTCACGACCATGCCCTGTTCGCGCTGGAGCGCGGCGCGGATGCGCAACATTCCATAGGTCCCCCGCGACCTCTTGTGGATGTCAGCGATTAGGCCGCTGACCAGGAGTCGGCGGATCTGGCGATCCGAGGGGACGTGGTACTTGTACTCGTAGAAACACGATCGCGAGACGCCTGCGATCCGACACGCGACGCGTTCGGGATAGCCCAGGTTGCTCAGGCCCTCGGCAACCTGGCACCGCCTTTTGGGCTGACAGGCTCCTCGCCGTTGAACAACGCCACCGCTGCTTTGACGGCCTCGAGTTCGGCCTCGAGCTCGGCGATGGTCTTGTGGGCCTGGGCCAGCTCGTCGGCCTCGAAGCTCTTCACGCCCTCGGCGCGCCCCGCGTCGACGAGCGCCTGACGCTTCCACAAATACAGCGTCGCTTCGGACACACCGAGCTCTCTCGAGAGCGAGGTCACCTTCTCGCCGGCAACCAGGCGCTCACAGACCGCCCGGCGGAATTCCCTCGCATAACGCTTGGGCATGGACTACCTCCTGGTAGCTCACGACCAAACTCTTATATCGCTGGCTCGGCCTATGGGGTCTAGGCCACACCGTGCGCCCCGGGGGATTCGAACCCCCAACCTGCGGATTAAGAGTCCGT
>DNAU01000173.1:8507-8788 GCA_003491925.1 Chloroflexota bacterium | reverse complement strand
TCCACCGGCAGCGCGTCCGCCGGCCCGCCGACCCGCTCGAGGACCCCGAGGGCAGGGTCCTCGACCTCCCCGACCCCGGGCTCGGGCCGGAGGCGACCGCGCTGCAGCGCGAGCGGGCCGACGCCGTCCGTCGGGCCCTCCTGACGCTTCCCCACGATTTCCGGGTGGCGGTCGTGCTCCGTGACGTGAACCAGCTCTCCTACGAGGAGATGGCCGAGGCGCTCAGCGTTCCCCTGGGCACGGTGAAGTCGAGGATCTCCCGGGCCCGCGTCCTGCTGGCG
>DNAU01000173.1:0-8421 GCA_003491925.1 Chloroflexota bacterium | reverse complement strand
TCACCGGCCGTCTTCCCCGAGGCGGAGGTGGCACGGTGAGCCGCCACGTCGAGAGGCTCTTCTCGGCCGCCTACGACGGCGAGCTGAGCCCGCAGGCGCGGGCCGGATTCGACCGCCACCTGGCCGAGTGCCCGGACTGCGCGGCCGCCTTCGCCGAGCTGACCACCGCCGTCGATGTCCTGAGGGAGCAGGGGCCGGCCCGGATGCCGCGCCCCGTCCGCCTCCCCGAGGGCTCGCCGGCCGCGCAGCGCCGGCTCTCGGGACTGCTGGCCCGGCCTCGTTGGGGACACGGCCTCACGGGAGGTCTGGCCGCTGCGGGGATGGTCGCCGCCGTCGCGTGCGTCACGGCCGTGGTCGTCGTCGGGCATCTCAACCCAGGACTCGAAACCCGCTCTCCGACGGCGGGGTACTCGGCCCCGCTGGAGGCCGGGGTTTCGCACGGATCCGCGGCGCAGCCGGCCGCGGGNNTTTATGGCTTTTTGTACGAGTTGCGGCGCCGAGGTAACGGGCGCGTTTTGCCAACAATGCGGCACGCCGGTGAGCGCCGCCAGCGCCTCGCCGGCTCCGGTTTCCGCGGCGCAGCCGGCCGCGGGCGTCAACGGTGGGGCTGGCGCCTGCCCCGGCGCGGGCTGTCCGTCGCCCACTGCCGCGACGGTCCCCGTAGCGACCTGCCCCGCCACCGCCCTGGGCACCAGCGCCGCCTCGGCGGCGGAGATCCCCACCGGCTTCAACAACCGCGACAGCAACGACGACGGGACGACCAGGGTCGTCATCGCCACCCAGGCCTCCAGCTTCACGCCGGGGGAGACGGTCGATGTCTACGCCCGCGTGATCGATGACGACACCGGCGCCGTCTACCTCCCCTGCACATCGCTGGAGGCCGCCGTCTCCGGTTCCAGCAACGCCTTGGCGCTGCCCTTCGAGGCGATCCTGGCGACCCCCGCGCCCGGGATCGCCGTCGGCGGAGAGCCCGTCCTCCAGGTGACCCTGCCGGTCTCGACGGCCACGGGTCAGACGTACCAGATCGTCGTCGAGGTCCCGGTCAGCGCCGGGGAGGCACGCCAGGTCAGCCTCTCCATCAACGTCACGTGAGCGCGATCCAGGTCACCTGATCGCGTCGCAGTTGGCGGCCGCGGGTCCACGGCCGGCGAGGGGTGGATTGGGGCGGTCCTCAGAGTAATTCGTGACGAATATTTCGTCACGAAAGTTTCTGGAATCCCTCGCACATGGGCACCGCAGCTGCAACCCGATGGCCCCGTGGCGATGCGCCCGGCGTGGCGGACGGCGCGCAGACTCCGGAGACCATGGTCTCCCGGCGCGCCGGCCTTGGCCTGCTCCTGCTCATGCTGGCCGGCTGCGCCGCCCCGGCGGCAGGCGGCTCCTCGCAGCCGGGGCCACCCCAGGGGGTGGTGGTGGTCACCGCCGGAGGGACGGCCCTCGACAGCGGCGCCGACGACGTCCCGCCCACCCTCGACCTCGGGCTCGAGGGAGAGGGGGTCACCCCCGCGGCGGTGTTCGTCAGCCTCGACGGGCACCGGCTGACCCTGGCCAGCGCCAAGCAGGGGCTCACCGCGAGCGTCGCACCCATGGCCTTCGCGAGCGAGCACCAGCTTGCCATCGACGTCGTCGGCCGCGCCGCTCAGCTGATCGACTTCCAGGTGGTCGACCGGACCGGGGTGAGCGCCGCCGCTTGGCTCGGAGCGTCCGGCCTGCTCGTCTGCGAGGTCGTCTTCGAACGCGCCCCCGACCGCACCGCCATCACGGCGGCCCTCCCCCAGGCCCGGCTCGCGTGGACCGACGACACCCATCTCTCGCTCAGCTGGGCCAGCCCGCCGGCGGCGCTGACCATTCCCGCCGGGCTCGCGGCGTCGCGGGGGTCGGTGCTGGACGGACCGCTCCAGCTCTCACTGCGGGGCCTCCAGGCAGGACAGCTCCGCCGGGCCACCGTGCCGGCGGCCTCGCCCGCCCCCGCCGGGCTGCGGGTCACCCTGTGGACGGACGGCACCGCGGCCTCCCACGCCTCCACCCAGGCGCACGCCGCGGCGGCCGCCATCCTCAGCCCCACCGGCTGGCAGGTCGAGGCCGGTGGCGGTCTCAGCGGCTCGCCTGACGCGGTCACCCTGGCCGCGGCGGCCGCGGCGCACCGGCCGGTGTGGCCCATCCTCGCCAACGACGACGCGGGGTCGACGGGGACGGACCAGTTGCTCAACTCGGCCACCGCCGAGACCGCCCTGATCGGCGCGGTGGTCGCCCAGGTTCGGAGCCTCCACCTCGGCGGGGTGAACCTCGACTTCGAGTCCGTGCCGGGGAACGACCAGAGCGCCCTGACCGCCTTCGCCGGCCGGCTCTCCACCGCCCTCCACGCGGTCGGTGCGGGACTCTCCATCGATGTCGTCCCTCACCTGGCCAGGGGGGCGAACGCCGCCTCCGCCGCCTACGACGATCCCGCCCTGGCCGCGGTCGCCGACTACCTGGTGGTGATGGCCTATGACGAATCCACGAGCCCGGGAGCCCCCGGCCCGGTGGCGGGGCTGGACTGGCAGGCGGCCGAGCTGGCCGGCACCATCGCGGGCATCCCGGCGGCCAAGGTGGTGCTCGGCATCCCGCTCTACGCGCGGCGCTGGTCGGGGGAGGCGGTGACCGCCGGAGCCTACGCCTCGATGGTGGCCCAGGCCCTCGCCGAGCCGGACGTCTCCTACGACTACGACTTCCAGGCCGCGAGCCCGCTGCTCCTCAGTGACCCCGGCGGGGTTCTGACCCAGCTCTGGTTCGACGACGCGGACAGCCTGCTCCGCAAGATCGCCGCGGCCGGCCAGCTTGGGCTCGCCGGCGTCGCCGCCTGGGTTGCGGGCGACGAGGACCCCACCTTCTGGTCGGTGATCTGACGGCGCCCATTCCCGGGCAGCTCTGGGTCAGCTCCGCGATCCGAGGACGCCGGCCCGTGGGGCCGCCGCTCCTTGATCTGACCGGCCTGAGCGCCGTCGAGCGGTGCCCTACGAGGCCTCCGGGTTGCTGCCCAGGTCGGGGAGGTTCAGCTCATTGACCCAATCGCGGACCTTGGCCATCCGCTCCTCGACCACCTCGTCCACTTCGCCCGGCTCCCGATCGGCGTCGGGTTCCGGCAGGACCCCCGCCTTCTCGAGGACGTCGGGGGCGACGAAGATCCCCGCGCCCACCCGGACCGCCACCGCGATGGCGTCGCTGGGGCGGGAGTCGATCTCCAGCCTCCGGGAGTCGACCCGGGCCAGGATCCGCGCGTAGAAGACCTCGTTGGCGAGCGAGGTGACCACCACCCGCTCCACGCTGCAGTCGACGGCGGAGAGGATGTTGGCGAGCAGGTCGTGGGTGATCGGGCGCTCCGGGGTGATCCCCGTGATCCGGAGCGCGATCGCGTTGGCCTCGTTGATCCCGATCCAGATCGGGAGGTAGCGCTCCGCCTCCTTCTCCTTGAGGATGACCACGTGCTGGCCGGTCGGCATGTGCACCCTGATGCTGTCGACGGTCATCTCGATCAGGTCGGCCACGGCTCGATCATAGCGCCGGCCCCCGGGCGCCGCCCTAGCCCATCGGGGTGATTCCGGCAGGGCGGTTACGGCCCGTCCGGCCACTCGGGGGGGCGGGCGCGGCGCCTACCATCTGGGCCGTGCCCAACCACGCGGACGGAGCCGCGCCGGAGCGCCCGACCCTGCTGCTGATCGACGGCCACGCCCTCGTCTACCGCGCCTTCTTCGCCATGCCGGCGCTGACCAACAGCCGGGGCGAGCTGACCAACGCCGCCTACGGCTTCACCTCGATGCTGCTCAAGGCCTTCACCGAGTGCCGGCCGGCCTGCGCGATCGCCGCCTTCGACCCGCCCGGGCCAACCTTCCGCCACCAGGAGATGGCCGCCTACAAGGCCCAGCGTCCGGAGATGCCCGCGGATCTCCGCCCCCAGGTCCAGTGGGCGCGCGACATCGTGGCCGCGCTCGGCATCCCCGAGGTCGAGATCCCCACCTACGAGGCGGACGACGTGATCGGCTCGCTCTCGGTCAAGGCGGTGGCCGCCGGCCTCGACGTGATCATCGTCACCGGTGACATCGACACCCTCCAGCTCGTCAACCCGCACGTGCGGGTCTTCATCAACCGCCGCGGGATCAGCGACACCGTCGTCTACGACGTCAATGCGGTGCGTGAGCGCTTCGGCTTCGAGCCGCCGCTGGTCGCCGATTACAAGGCCCTCCAGGGCGACCCCAGCGACAACATCCCCGGCATCCCCGGAGTCGGGGAGAAGACCGCCATGTCGCTCATCCACGAGCACGGTCCCCTGGAGGCGATCCTCGAGGCGATCCCGCGGATGAAGCCGGGCCGGCTCCGGTCCAACCTCGCCGAGCACGCCGACCAGGCCCGCCTCAGCAAGCGGATGGCCACCATCCAGTCCGACCTCGACGTCCCCCTCGACCTGGATCGCGCCCGGGTCGGCGGCTACGACCAGGCCGAGGTGCACGCGCTCTTCGACCGCCTCGAGTTCCGCTCCCTGCTGCCCCGGCTCGGTGAGGCCCTCGGCTACGGCGCCGCTCCGGTCAGCGGTCACCCCGGTCAGGGCGAGCTCAGCTTCGACACGGCGGCCGAGCCCGCCGGCGAGGTGGTCGTCGCCGAGAGCACCGACCAGGTCGGGGAGATGATCGCGTCGGTGCGCGCCACGGGCAGGGCCGCGATCCGCACCGTGAGCGCGGGGCCGGCCCGCACCGGCGCGGCCCTCGGCGTCGCCGTCGCCCCGATCGGAAGCGCGCGGGCGTGGTGGGTGCCCCTGCCCCAGCACCGCGACGCGATCGCCGCGCTGCTCGCGGATCCCACGCTCGTCCTCGACAGCTACGACCTCAAGCGCGAGTGCCTGGCCTGGGGGCCGGAGCTCCGGGCCGGCCTCGGCTTCGACGCCATGCTCGCCGCCTACGTGGACAACCCGCGGGCCCGGGTCCTCTCCCTGACCGGGCTCGCCGCCGACCTCTGCGGGGTGCACCTCGACTCCGAGGAGGAGCTCCTGGGGAGCGGCCGCCAGCGCCGCCGGGTCGAGGACTTGCAGGCGGCGGAGCTGGCCGCCTACTACGGCCGCTGGGTGGGACTGGTGGAGCCGGTGCGTTCCGTCCTCGCCAAGCAGCTCGCCTCCAGCGGGCTCTTGAAGCTCCACGACGAGCTGGAGCTGCCGCTGGTGCCCATCCTCGCCGAGATGGAGCGGGTCGGCATCCTCCTCGACCGCGACGCCCTCGCCGCCATCTCCGCCGAGATGCAGGCGCGCATCGGCGCCCTGGAGGGCGAGGTCCACGACCGCGCCGGGCACCCGTTCAACCTGGGCAGCACCCAGCAGCTCGCCGCCGTCCTCTACGACGAGCTGGGGCTCGCCGCCGGGCGCAAGACCAAATTTGGCCGCAGCACCGACGCCGACAGCCTGGAGGCGCTCCGCGAGGAGCACCCGGTGGTCGACCTGGTGCTCGAATGGCGCCAGCTCACCAAGCTCAAGAGCACCTACGTCGACGCCCTCCCCCAGCTCTGCGACCGGGACGGGCGGGTGCACACCTCCTTCAATCAGGCGGTGGCAGCGACCGGCCGGCTCTCCTCGGCGGACCCCAACCTCCAGAACGTCCCCATCCGCACCGAGTGGGGCCAGCGCATCCGCCGGGCCTTCGTCGCCGACTCCGGCTGGGAGCTGGTCTCCGCCGACTACTCCCAGGTCGAGCTGCGCGTGCTCGCCCACGTGACCGGTGACGAGGGTCTGATCCAGGCCTTTGCCCGCGGCGAGGACATCCACCGCCGCACCGCCGCCCAGGTCTACGGGATCGACCCCGCGGCGGTCACCCGCGACATGCGCCGGGTCGCCAAGGTCGTCAACTTCGGAGTTGTGTACGGGCTGTCCGACTTTGGCCTGGCCCGGGACACCGGGATGTCCCGGGAGGAGGCGGCCGCCTACATCCACTCGTACTTCGAGAGCTTCCCGGCGGTCACCCGCTGGCTGGAGCAGACCCGCATGCACGCCCGCGAGTGGGGCTGGGTCGAGACCTTCACCGGGCGCCGGCGTCATCTGCCCGACATCCGCGCCGCCAACCGCCAGATTCGCCTCGCCGCCGAGCGGATGGCGGTCAACATGCCGATCCAGGGCGGCGCCGCCGAGATCATGAAGAAGGCGATGATCGACTGCGACCGGGCCCTGAAGGAGAGCGGCTCCAGCGCCCGCGTGCTGCTCCAGGTCCACGACGAGCTGGTGATCGAGGTGCCGCGCGCGGAGGTTCCGACCCTGGTGCCCCTGGTCCGCCGGGCCATGTCCGAGGCCTGCCCGCTGGTCGTCCCCCTGGTCGTTGATGTCAAGATCGGCGATAACTGGCAGGAGATGACCCCGGTGGATGCCTGAGCTTCCCGAGGTCGAGACGGTCACGCGCGACCTGCGCGGCGAGCTGGTCGGGCGGCGCTTCATCAGCGCCTGGGTGAATGAGCCGGGTGTGCTGCGATTCCCCGGGGCCGATGCGTTCATCGGCGCCCTGCCCGGCCGAAGCGTCACGACGGTCGAGCGGCGGGGAAAGTACATCGTCTGCCGGCTCGACGGGGATGAGGAGCTGGTGATCCATCTCGGCATGACCGGTCACCTCAGGGTGATGGGCGGGGGTGTCGAGGTCGTCAAGCACACCCATCTCCGCGCGGGGCTGGACGACGGGCGGGAGCTGCGCTTCGACGACGCACGTCGCTTCGGCCGCGTGATGCTGGGTTCGCGGTCGGTGCTGGAGGAGCGACGCGTGCTCCCGGCCCTCGGGGTGGAGCCGCTCTCCGACGACTTCGCGCCGGAGATTCTCGATCGCCTGATGCGGCGCACCACCCGGACGGTGAAGGCGGCGCTGCTCGATCAGTCGGGGATCGCCGGGCTGGGCAACATCTACGTCGACGAGGCCTGCCACCTGGCCGGGATCCGCCCGACACGCCGGGCGAACCGTCTCACCCGCAGGGAGCGCCTCGCCCTCCACGCGGCGATTCGCAGCGTCCTGGCGAAGGCGGTCGCGAACCGCGGCACGACCGTCGACGACTACCGCGACCTCTGGGACGCACGGGGGTCCCACCAGGAGGAGCTGCAGGTGTACGGCAGGGGAGGGGAGCCCTGCCTGCGCTGCGGTGCCGTCCTGCGCCGGAGAGTGGTCGCGGGTCGGACGACCGTGTACTGCGCGAGCTGTCAGCGGTGACGCTTGTCTTCCAACACCCGAGCGGGCAAGGTTAGAGGGCCGTGTACCCGTTCGACCGCTTCACTGAGCGGGCCAAGAACGTCCTCACCCTTGCACAGGAGGAGGCCGAGCGCTCGCACCACTCGTACATCGGGACCGAGCACCTGCTGCTCGGCCTCCTACGCCGCGAGGAGGGAATGGCCGCCAAGGTTCTCAACAGCCTGGGGGTCGAGATCGGGGGGGTGCGCAGCACCGTCGAGTCGGTGCTCGGGCGCAACGAGCGGCTCGTCATCCACACGATCGTCCCCACCAACCGGGTCAAGAAGGTCATCGAGCTCGCCTTCGAGGAAGCCCGGTGGATGGGCACTGACTACGTCGGAACCGAGCACCTGCTGCTTGGCCTGCTGGTGGAGGGAGAGGGGATCGCCGCCCATGTCCTGACGGAGCTGGGTGCCAGCCTGGAGAAGGTCCGGGCGGAGATCGACCGGCTCCACCACGCGATGCCGCCTGCGGGTCCCGTGCCGGAGCACGCGACCGGGCCTGGCGGGGCAGGACCGTGGTTCGGCCCCCCGTCTCACATCGGGACGGGCCGTTTCTCCGGGCACCTCGTGACGGCACGATTCGGCCGGCGGCCCCCGTCCGGTTCCGACGAGATCCAGCTGGCGGCGGAGCGCCTCGCTGCCGAGCAGTGCACCGTCGTGGGTGTCGAGCACGCCCTGCTCGCCGCGCTGGATACGGACCCGCTGGTGCGCAGGCTGTTTGCCGCCCTGGGGATCGACGAGGCCAGGATCGCCGAGGCTCGTCGCATCGCCACCCCACCCGAACGCCTCGTCGAGCTGCGCCGGGAGTACCAGACCAAGGTCGCTCAGCTCGAGGGGTGGCGCCAGCTGCCCTCGCAGCCAGGCACCGTGCTCCACCGCTTCGAGGGGCGTGGGTCGTCTCGCCCTCTGAGCCAGGTGGAGTTGGCAGAGGAGTTGCGCCGGCTCCGGACCGACCTGGAGGAGGCCGAGCGCCGCTGGCGGGCCGGCGAGGCGCCCGCCGCCGGTGAGTCCGGGCCGGGGAAGGCTGCGCCGTAGACTGGCCGGAGTGCCCCAGTTCCAGCTCACCTCCGACTTCCAGCCCGCCGGCGACCAGCCGGAGGCCATCGCCGGCTTGGTCGAGAGCCTGCGCCAGGGCAACCGGGAGCAGACCCTGCTGGGCGTGACCGGCTCGGGCAAGACCTACAGCGTCGCCCACGTCATCAACG
>DNAU01000101.1:9604-9767 GCA_003491925.1 Chloroflexota bacterium | reverse complement strand
GACCTCCACCTCGATCGCCCCTTCGCCCTGATGGGCTGCCACGGGGAGCTGGCCCGGCGCCGCCGTCAAGGGCTCCGAGAGGCGCTCCGCCGGGCCGGCGAGATCGCCCAGGTGCGGGGATGCGGGGCGGTGACCGTCGGCGGCGACCTCTTCGAGCACGAGC
>DNAU01000101.1:0-9554 GCA_003491925.1 Chloroflexota bacterium | reverse complement strand
CGCGGTGACCATCGCCGGCGACCTCTTCGAGCACGAGCGAGCGGGCGCCGACACCGCGCAGTTCCTGGTCGAGACCTTCGCTTCCTGGGAGCCGATGCGGGTGCTGCTCGCCCCCGGCAACCACGATCCCCTGGTGCCCGGGAGCATCTACCTGCGGACCCGGTGGCCGGACAACGTCCACGTATTCCGCGGTCCCCGGCTGGAGCCCCTGGAGCTGACCGAGGGCCTGACCGTCTGGGGTCTCGGGCACCAGGAGCCGGCCTGGACCGGCAACCCCCTGGAGGGCGGGCTTGCGGCACCAGGCGGGGGCCGTCGACATCGGGCCGGGGACGGCGTCCACCTGGCGCTCTTCCACGGGGCGGAGACCGGCAGCCGCCCGGCGGGCAAGGGCGTCCATGGTCCTTTCGCCGCCGCCGAGATCCGGGAGCGGGGCTACGCCGTGGCGCTCTGCGGCCATTACCACGGCCGCCGGATCGACCCCGAGAGCGGGCTCGTCTACCCGGGCAGCCCCGAGCCGCTCGCCTTCGACGAGAGCGGGCCCCGCGGGCCGGTGCTGGTGGAGATCGGCAACCGCGGCGAGGTGAAGTGCACCGGGATCGACACCAATCGCTGGCACGCGGGCATCGTGGAGTGCCGTCTCGACGGCGTGAGCAGCCTCACCGCGACCGTCGATCGGGTCAGCGCCGAGGTGCTGACGGCGACCGCGGGCCTCCCTCTGGAGCGGACCACGCTCCGTGTCGACCTGGTGGGAGCGGTGCCACCCAGCCTGGGGGTCGACCTCTTCGACTGCGAGAGCGCCGTCCGCGAGGCCACCGGCGTCGCCGCGCTGAAGATCCGGGACCTGACCGCGCCCGCCACCGACCTCGAGGCGCTCGCCGAGGAGGGGACGACCCGGGGCGCCTTCGTGCGGATCGCAGTCGCGGCACTGGCGGCGACCGGGAGTGCCGAGGAGAAGGCGGTGGTCGGTGACGCCCTGCGCTACGGGCTGGAGGCCTTCGCCGGCAGCGAGGTCGGGCTCCGATGAGGCTGGAGCGGCTGGAGGTCACCGGTTTCGGCCGGCTGCACCAGCGGCGCTTCGACTTCGGAGAGCGGATCACAGTGGTGCTGGGGCCCAACGAGTCGGGCAAGTCGACACTGCATCGCGCCATCCGGGCCGCCCTCTACGGCCTCGACGCCGGAGGCCCGGGACGGCCGCGCGAGCGCAGCGACTGGGCGCGCTGGCTCCCCTGGGCGCCGGGCCGCTTCGGCCTGACCCTCACCTACCGCCTGGACGGAGGGCGCCGCCTCCGCGTGGCCCAGAGCTTCGACCACGACCGGGTGCAGGCTCAGGTTCATGAGCTGGGCGGGGCCGATGTCACCCAGCAGTTCCGGATGGGCCGGACCGTCTGCCCCGGCCGCTTCCACCTGGGGATCGACGAAGCGGTCTTCTGCGCCGCGGCCTGGCTCGGCGAGGAGGGTCTCCACCTCTCGGCGGCCGAGGCGGCGCCACAGCAGGCCGGACGCCTCCGCGAAGCGCTCGAGAGGCTGGTCGACGCCGGTGCCGAGGGGACCACCGCGGCCGAGGCGCTGAAGCGGCTGGGGGACGCCCTCCAGCGGGTGGGGTCGGAGCGGCGCTCCGGAAGCCCCCTGGGGGTTGCCGTCGCCCAGACCCGCCGTCTCGACGCTGAGATCGCCGCGGCTCAGCTCCGCCTCGCGTCCTTCGCTGGCGAGGAGGAGCGGCTGCGGGGGTTCGAGACGGAGGCGGGGCGCTGCGCCGACGAGGCCGTGGCGGCCCAGCACGCCTGGATCCGGGCGCGGATCGCCCGCCTCGGTGCCCAGGAGACCGAGATGAGGCTGGCCGGCGATGAGGCCTCCTCGCTCGCCGCGGCGCTCGAGGCCGAGGCGCGCTACGCCGGCTTCCCGTTGGAGCAGGAGGCCGCGGTCATCGCCCTCGGGGGCGAGCTGCATCAGGTGTCGCGGGCCGCCGACGAGGCCCAGGCCCACTGGGCCGCGGCTGCGGAGCCCGTCGACGCCGTCCGGCGCCGGCGCGCCGAGATCACCGCCGGTCTCCGCGCGATGCCGGAGGCGCCCCCGGTCACCCTGGAGGCGATCGAGGAGGCGGACCGTCTCCGCCGGCGCGTCGAGGTCGTGGCCGCGATCGCCCGCCGCGATTCCGAGCTCGCGATCACCTCCCGGGACGAGGCGCTGCGCCGCGAGATCGCGGTGACCGGCCTTGGGTCGGTCGATCCCGACGAGCTCGAGGCGGTGGCCCGCCTGGTGGACGCCGCGCGGGCGGGGACGGCGCGTGCCCGGGTGGCCCTCGCGCTGCTGGCCGCGCTCACCCTGGCGGGAGCAGCCGTGGCCGCCGGCCTCGCGGCCGCCGGCGACCGGCTGGCGGCGGTGTTGGTGGCGATCTCCGCCCTCGTGGCGGTGGCCGGACTTGCCGCCGCCGCCGGGCTCGCGCAGCGCACCGGGAGCGCTGCGAGACGCGATCTCGGGGAGCGGCTCCCGGGCCTCGACCTGAGCCCGGCTGGGCTCGAGAGGCTGGGGTCTCGCCTTCCGGCCGCGCGCAGCCTCCACCATGAGCGGCGGCAGCAGGCGGCCCTCGCCGAGGTCCACAGGGCGGATCAGACCCGTGCCCGCGCCGAGCTCGAGGCGCTCGTCGACCGCTGCCTCGGCCTGGCTCGCGAGACCGGGGTGGTGGCTCCGGCGCGCCCGCCGGCCGGGTCCCGCAGCGAGGCGCTGCTGGAGGCTGCGGGTGCGGCGCTCGCGGCGGTCGACGACGCGGCCCGGCTGGCGAAGCGGCGCCGCGAGCTCGAGGCGGAGGACGCCGGCCTGGCCGAGCGGGAGACCCAGCTCGCCTCGTTCGGGGAGGAGGCCACCCGGACCCGCGCCGCCGCCGGGGCGGTCGAGGCGACGATCCGAAAGGTCACCACCTCGGCGGGTGTCGATCCCGGGCTGCCGCCCTTGGCAGCGGTGGCCGCCTTCCGGGACGCCTGCGCCCACCGGCGCGAGCACGACCGCCTCGCCGCCGCGCTGGCCGAGGTCCGCCGGCGCCAGCGCGTCGGCGGTGCCGACCTCGAGACGATCGCCCGCCAGCGGTCCGAGCTGACCGCCGAGCTGCGCCGCCGGGGCGGCTCTCCGGAGGGCACCGCGGAGGACGTCCCGGTCGACGCCGGCGGCCTCGACGAGCTGGAGCGGGCCGCGGCGTCGGCGCAGGAGCGGGCCGCCATCGCCTCCACCGCCGCCCGGACCCTCGAGGCGCGCATCGAGGGGCTCACCGGCAGCCTCCCCTCCCTGCCCGACCTCGAGGACGAGCGGCTGACGGTCACGGCCGCCCGCGACCGTGCCCTCCGCCAGCAGGAGGCGCTCCAGCGTGCCATGGCCATGATCGACGCCGCCGGCCGGGACGTCCACGAGCGTCTCGCGCCGCGCCTGGCGGCGTCGGTCTCGAACCGGCTCGCCCTGCTCACCGGCGATCGCTATGCGGACGTGAACGTCGACGTGGAGCACTTCGCGGTCGCGCTCGCGTCCAGCGATCGCGACCAGCTGGTCGGTCTCGACCTCGTCTCCCACGGCACCCGCGACCAGGTGGCGCTGCTGCTCCGGCTGGCCCTCTGCGAGGTGCTCGGGGACGCGGGTGAGTCGATGCCCCTGCTGCTCGACGAGCCGCTCGCCTCCGCCGACCCGGCGCGCCGCCGCGGACTCCTCGAGTTCTTGTCGCAGTTGTCTGTAACCAACCAGATGGTGGTCACCACCACGGATCCGGGGATCGCCGCCACCCTGGTGGGACTGGGCGACCCAGAGTCGACCGCGATCATCGACCTGGGCACGACGGGCGCCGTGGCCGAGCCGGCGCCGGCCGAGCCCTCGTTAAGACCTGGATCGGTGGGGTAGCGCGAAGCAGACCGCCCGCCGGGCGAGATCAGCCCCAGCGGCCGACGAGCACCGCAGGGAGTGCACCCGGAGGGTGCATGACCGAAGGAGCGCAGAAGGCAACACCGGGATGATCCGGTTGGTGGGATGAGATGCGAGTGGCTGCTCCACCGATCCAGGTCAGAGCGCCGCAGCCACCCGGACGAGGCCCTCGAGGTCGCTGACCGGCGCGGTGATCAGCGGCACCTGGATGGTGGGCACGTCGACGAAACGTGCGAGCCGGGTCAGCTGGCGCGCATCCCGCTGGGCGAGCTCTGAGAGCAGCCGATGGGACCGGCCCAGGGACGCGGCCGCCACCGGGTCCACCGCGACGTCCAGCACTCGGCCGAGCGCCTGGGCACCGCGATGGTCGGCAAGCACCTCGGCGGCACGGATCGCGGCTTCGTCGGTGAGGAAGCCCGGCAGCACCCGGTTGACCACCACCGCCCGGAGCGGCATGGAGAGCTCCTCGAGCTTGGCGACGAAGTGCTCGGCCTCGGCGAACGCCGCTGGCTCCAGGGTGGTGACCACGACGAAACCGACGCGAGAGCTGCGCAGGAGCCGGCTGACCGCACGGGCTCGCTGCTGCACGCCCCCATACAGGGTCTGGAGGTCGGCGACGAAGTCGCCCAGCTCGCCGAGCAGCTCGCTGCCCAGCAGCCGGTCGGCGATGTGCAGGAGTGGGGCGGCGGCGAGGTTCATGGCGTGGAAGCCGAGCCGCGACGGACGTGCAAGCCAGGAGAGGAGCCGCGCACCCACGAAGTCGGAGATCCGCTCGGGTGCCTCCAGGAAGTCCAGGGCGGAGCGCGACGGGGGGGTGTCGACCACCAGGCAGTCATACTCGCTCTCCTCGTGAAGCTCGTAGAGCGCCTCCATCGCCGCGTACTCATGACTGCCGACGAAGGCGTCGCTGATGCCCTGGTAGAAGCGGTTGTTCAGGATCCGCCGCGCCACCTGGCGGTTGGGAGAGTGGCGCTCCACCATCCGGTCCCACACCGACTTCTGGTCGAGCATGGCCGCGACCAGCTCGCCGCGCAGGGGAAGGCCCGCTTCACGGAGCCGGGCGGCGGGAACCGTGACCGGGTCGGCGCCGATCCCGCTCATGCCCAGGGCGGTGGCGAGGCGCCGGGCCGGGTCGATGGTGAGCACCATCACCCGCCGGTCGCTGGTGGCGGCGATGGCGGCCGCCAGGGCGGCACTGAGGGTCGTCTTCCCCACCCCACCGCTGCCGCAGCAGACGACCACCTCGAGGCCACCGACCAGTGCCGCCAGCCCGGGGGTGTCGGGCCCGGCGAGTGGCCGGCTCATCCCTCCCCCTCCATGGACGCCGCCACAGCCCGGGTGGTCGCCAGCCCGGGGCGGGCCGCAACCAGGGGCACCGCCACCACCGGCACCGACATGCGGGCGGCGAGGCGGCGCGCGAAGGGTTGCCCGCTCCGGTTCAGGGCATCGGCGAGCCGCACCCCGGCGACGAGGCCCTCCACCCCGTCACCGAGAACCTGGGCCGCAGCCTGAGCGTGCGCCGCATCGGCCAGCAGCTCGACCAGTCGACGCTGCCGCGGTGACGACACCGAGGCCAGGGTGCGGTTGAGGAAGCAGGGTCCCAGGCCGATCTCGGTGTGCTCCACCACCTCGTCGTGAAGCTCGAGCGCCTCCGCGACCGGCATCTCCTCGGCAAGAGCGGTGATGCAGAGGGCGGTCTTGCGATGGTTGGTGACCATCGCGTCGACGAAATCGAGCTGCGAGCCGAGCATGCCGCCCCGCACCAGGCGCCTCATCGATCGCGCCGCGGTGAGCTGGGGGAGGATCTCACCACTCGAGGTGGCGTCGACCACGATCAGGTCCCAGACCGGCCTCCGGTCGGTCTCGCGGCGGCGCTCCTCGTGGGCGATCTTGCCCACCATGAGCATGTCCCGCGGACCGGGGACCCCCGTCGCCACGAAGTCGAAGACACCGGCCAGCGGGGTGAGGCGGGTGAAGCGGGGGATCTTGAAGAAGATCGCCAGGTACTCCTGGAAGGAGTCCTCGGGATGGAGAGCGATCACCGAGAGGTTGCGCTGCACGACCACGGGTCGGAAGCCCACCGGCGGATGCCCCAGCGCCTCCGCCAGGTCACCCTTGGCGTCGACCTCGACGGCGAGCACCCGGATGCCGCGGCGGGCCGCGATCAGCGCCAGCGCCGCGGCGATGGTGGTCTTGCCGGTCCCGCCCTTGCCGGCGACGAAGATGACCCGCTTGCGGAGGAGGTCGTCGAGGCGGGTGCGTCCACCCGCGCGCTGGGGGGGCGTCGGGGCGTCTCAGGCCGGGTCCGCGCCGCCCCGGACCGCGGCCAGCACCTCGCCCGCATGCCCCTCCGGCTTGACCGTCCGCCACTCGCGGGCAACGCGGCCGTCGGGACCGATCAGGAACGTGGAGCGATCGACGCCCATGTAGCTGCGCCCGTACCTCGACTTGGTGACCCAGAGCTGGAAGAAGTCGATGAGCCGGCGATCCGGATCGCTGACCAGCGGAATGCCCAGCTCACACTTGGCGGCGAAGGCGTCGTGGCTCTCGCCGGAGTCCGGCGAGACGCCGTACACGGCCACCCCGGCGCGCTCGAACTCCGGCAGCAGCCGGGTGAACTCCTGTCCCTCCAGGGTGCAGCCCGGCGTGTCGTCCTTCGGGTAGAAGTAGAGCACGGTCCGGCGGCCGAGGAGGTCGGAGTTGCGGAGACGTCCGCCTCCACCGGTGGCCAGGTCGAACTCAGGCAGCTCGGTCGTCGTCTCACCCATCGCACATTCCCCCAGGTCCACGGGCCCGCGGCACCGAGTCTACGAGCCCGCTGACCTCGCCCGGCCGCTGGGGGGCGTCGGCGTCAGTTGAGGAAGGAGCGGAGTCTGCCCGCCACCTCGTTCACGTGGCCCCGATCCGGGGCGTCGGCGGCCGCGGTGGCGAGGTAGTCGCTGAGGTCGCGCAGGGCACCCTGCGGCCGGCCCATCTGCCAGAGCAGGAGCCCCCGGTCGCGCCGCTCCGCGGGCTCGTCGGGCAGGAGGTCGACGCAGCGGTCAGCGGCGAGCAGTGCCAGCGGCCAGTTCTCCAGGCTGGCGTAGCAGCCCCGAAGGTTCCGTGACATCCGGGCCAGGATCCGGCGCGGCGAGGCCGGCTCCAGCCACCGGGGCTCGACCCGCTCGGGCTCGTGGCCGAGGTGGCGTCCGGCCGTCCGGAGGAGCGCCTCGTCGCCGAGCGGTTCGCCGGAGCAGGCGTCGACGACCAGGCCGTCGATCCGCACCGCGAAATGGCCGGGAAGGGCGATGCCCTCCACCTGGATCCCCGCGCGCCGTCCCACCCCCATCCAGATCGCGCCGCAGGCGATCGGCGTTCCGGCCCCCCGCTCCAGCACCGAGTTGAGGTAATGGGTTCGCGGGTCGCCGCCACCGGCGCCGTGGAGGTTCAGCCGAGTGCGGAGCACGGCCGCCAGGGCCGCCGAGGGCCGATGACGCGCCCCGCCGTCGAGCTCGGCGGCCAGATCGTCGAGCAGCTTCAGCCAGGGTTCCGGCTGGACACCGGGCGAGTCCTCGACGGCCATCCACAGCGCCGCCTCGGCGACGTCGGAGGCGGGGTCGTCGGCGGCGGCGAGGAGCAGGCTGCGCGGGTCGGCGGGCGCCATCGCCCGGTATGATGCCCGGCCGGGCACCCGGGACCGCCGGGAGCGGCGCCTAGAGCGAATACACTGGGACACGGATGCTGCTCGATGAGATCACTTCGCCCGACGACCTGCGGGACCTCGGCCCCCAGGATCTGAGCCGCCTCTGCGGCGAGATCCGCGAGTTCCTGGTGGCGGCGGTCTCGCGGACCGGCGGTCACCTCGGGCCCAATCTGGGGGTGGTCGAGCTCACCGTCGCCGTCCACCGGGTCTTCCATTCGCCGCGCGACGCGCTGGTCTTCGACACCGGCCACCAGGCCTACGTCCACAAGATGCTGACCGGGCGCCTGGCCGGCTTCGATCGGCTGCGCCAGCGCGGCGGGCTCTCCGGCTACCCCAACCGGGCCGAGTCGGAGCACGACATCGTCGAGAACTCCCACGCCTCCACCGGGCTCAGCTACGCCCTGGCCCTGGCCACGGCCCGGCAGCTGACCGGCGAGCCCGGCAAGGTGGTCTGCGTGGTCGGCGACGGGTCCCTCACCGGCGGCATGGCCTATGAGGCGCTCAACAACATCGGTCACCTCCGGCCCGACCTGATCATCATCCTCAACGACAACGGGCGCTCCTACGCCCCCACCATCGGGGGCATCGCCGAGAACCTGGGGCAGCTCCGCCTCTCGCCGACCTACGAGGCCGCCAAGGACGCCACCGGCCGGACCCTGCGTCACCTTCCCCTGGTCGGCGACTCCGCGTACCAGGCCGCCAAGCGGGTCAAGGAATCGCTGAAGCAGCTGGTCTCCACCACCTCGATCTTCGAGACCCTCGGTCTCAAGTACGGTGGGCCGATCGACGGACACGACATCCCCGCCCTGGAGCGCGCGCTCCGGGATGCCGCGGCGTACCGGGGCCCGGTGGTCATCCACGTGGTGACCAACAAGGGCAACGGCTACGCCCCGGCGGTGCAGGACGAGATCGACAAGTACCACGGCGTCTCCAGCTTCAACCCCGAGGACGGCAGCTTCACCAGCAAGGCGGTCTCCTGGACCGACCTCTTCGGCGAGGCCCTGCTCGAGGCGGCCGATCAGGACTCGCGGATCGTCGCCATCACCGCGGCGATGGCCTCGTCGACGGGCCTGCTCGAGTTCGCGGAGCGGTACCCGGACCGCTTCTTCGACGTCGGCATCGCCGAGCAGCACGCCGTCACCTTCGCCACCGGACTGGCCTGCGAAGGCATGCGGCCGGTGGTGGCGATCTATTCCACTTTTCTGCAACGCGCCTTTGACCAGGTGATGCACGACACCTGCTTGATGCGTGCTCCAGTGACTTTTGTTCTCGACCGCGGCGGCTTGGTGGGCGCCGACGGCCCCACGCACCACGGGCTCTACGACCTGGTTTATCTTCCCGCCCTGCCGGGCATCGTGGTGATGGCCCCCAAGGATGAAAACGAATTGCGCCACATGCTCTACACGGCGATCAACATCAACGGGCCCGCCGCACTGCGCTTCCCGCGCGGCAACGGGATGGGTGTGGCCATGGACGCGGAGTTGAAGGCCCTCGAGATCGGCAAAGCGGAGATTCTGCGCGAGGGCTCCGACATCGGCATCCTGGCGCTCGGCTCCATGGTCTACCCCTGCCTGGAAGCGGCGGCAAGGCTGGAGGCCCTGGGCATTCACGCGACGGTGATCAATGCGCGGTTCGTAAAACCCTTGGACGAGGAATTGATCTGCTGCCTGGCGGCGGAAAAACAATTTCTGGTGACGGCGGAGGAAGGCACCGATGCCGGAGGCTTTGGCTCGGCAGTCGCCACGCTTTTACAGGACAAGAAAATTCCCGCCAGCATCCTACGCATCGCCGTTCCCGACCGCATCATCCCTCACGGCGCGCCCAACCTGCTGCACGCCAAGTACGGCCTGGATGTCGACGGGATTTTCGAGAAGATCAAAAACTTCGCCCACGAATTCCCCGTGCGCCCGGAATTGCGGTACCGCTCGCTGCTACGGTCTTAGGATTTTGGATTTTAGATTTTGGATTTGGGATT
>DNAU01000297.1 GCA_003491925.1 Chloroflexota bacterium | reverse complement strand
CCCAGCACCAGACGGCCCGGCCCCGAGCTCATCAACCCGATCGCCACCGCAAGATTGGTGAGGGGCAACTCGAAGCCCCTTTTCTGCGACATCGGTCCCTGCTTGCGGTGCACCGCGGTGGCCACGCTCATGGCGCCCGCGATGGCCAGCGGGCCCAGCGGGTACGCCAGCCCCGTCGCGGTCAGCACTCCACCACCGAGCTCGCTGGCGCTGGCGAGTGTCGCCATGGCTTTCGCGGGCCGCATGCCCATCGCCTCGAACCCCGCCGCAGTGGCGTCGAGGCCAGGGCCTCCAAAGGAACCGAACAGCTTCTGGGCCCCGTGGACGGCGAGATACCCGCCGAGAACGGTTCGGGTGGCGAGCAGACCGACGTTGCGCATCGGAGACCTCCGTGTGAAGCGTCCCTGGTGTCCAGGGATGCGGTATCTGAGGAGTCTGAAGGCTCCCGCGCAGGGAGCGCTCTAGCGACCATGACGCCGTGGCCCTATCATCGCGCCTCACTCCTCCTGCCCAGCCCGCTGGCAGAACGTTGCACAAGCGTCGAAATGATCGATCACGGGTCGCCGTGCCGGCGGGGCCATCATCGCAATCAGGCGATGGCCAGCTTGCGTAGCCACGGTATTGCGATCACCTAAAGTCGAGCGCCGCCAAGGCTCCTGCAACTGTGGCGGCGCCCGCCCGAGTGAGGGCGGCCGAGGCATCGTGCTGGCGGTTGCCGAGCTGGGCGAGTACCCTGGCCCGTGGAGGATCGGCAGCCCGAATCGACAGCTTCTCCTTCGGCTCCATCCAGATCGACTGCCAGACCTATGACCACGACGTGATTATCTGGGCCGAGTGCCGGACCTCCCGGCCCCGGTTTGAACCTCTCCACTTTGCATGCTGCAATCGCAGCGTGAGGGAGCGACACCATGGCCGGACAATTCGACGAGGGGTATCCTCCGAGCAGCGAGGCCGATCTCGATCCTGGTCCAGACTTGGGTGAATCGCTCGACGAAGCCGACCGCGAGGCCGGCAACGAGCAGCGCTACGTGCCAGAGGGTTCCTGGCCCGATGGGTCCATCGAGGACGAGGATCGATTCGAGGGCTACGGCGACGCCGATGAGGCGGCCGCAGCCGAGCCCCCCCCGAGCGCATCTCGCGAGGCGGCCCCGCAAACCTGATAGAGCGTGACCGTCGGGGCCATCGTCCTTGGGCTGAGCGCCTGCGGATATCCGCTCACGCAGGCGGTGATTCGACGGTGGGGCGCTCAGGGGCAGGTCCTGGATGAGGCCGGGCTGAGCAGCGTGAGCAAAGAGCACGGTCAGCCGCATCTGCACGGGGCCGGCGCCGGCCGCGGCTGGACCGGTCAGGTGCCGGAGTACGCGGCGATGACCGAGGGCATGGAGACGACCAGGGCGGCTCCCTCGGCGACGCACGTGAGCGGCCGGTCGGCATGGTGGACCGAGAAGCCGAACTCCTCCTCCAAGCGCTGCTCGAACCCCGCCAGCAGCGACCCACCGCCGAAGGCGATCACCCCCTCGTGCATGATGTCGCCGACCGCCTGAGGCGGGAGGTCCTCGAGGCACCCGGTGAGGGCGTCGACGATGCCGTCGACGGTGGGGCGGAGAGCCGCGGTGACCTCGCGGGGATCGAGCGTCATCAGGCGGGGGCGGGAGGTCAGCAGGTCCTGGCCCTCGATCACCAGTGGCTGGCCTTCGGCGGTGGCGTCGCGGAGGCGGATCTTGATGTCCTCGGCGGTCAGCTCCCCGACCATGAGCTGGTGCTCCTGGCGGAGGTACTGGAGCAGGGCGAGGGTCATCTCGTCGCCTGCGACGCGGCAGGAGCGGTTGGCCAGGATGCCGCCGAAGCAGAAGGCGGAGACCTCGGCGGTGCCGCCGCCGACGTCCACCACCATGTGGGCTCGGGGCAAGAGCGGGTCGATGCCGCAGCCGATGGCGCCGGCCACCGGCTCCGGGATCAGGTCGACCCGGCTCACGCCGGCCGCCTCGACCGCCTCGATCAGCCCCCGCCGCTCCAGCGCCGTGGCCCCGGCGGGCACCCCGACCGCGGCGTGGAGGCGGATCCGCTCCCACGGATGGTGCATCGCCATCCGCAGGATGGCCACGATGAAGGCCCGGGCGGACTGGAGATCGGTGATGACGCCGTCGCGGATGGGTCGGACCGTGGTCAGCCCGACCGGGGTCCGTCCCATGAGCTCCCGGGCCTCGTGGCCAACGCGCACCGGGACGGGACCGTGGCCGTTGGCCCGCACCGTCATCACCGAGGGCTCGTTGAGGATGATCCGCGGTCCGCGCCGGCATACGACGGTGTTGGCCGTCCCCAGGTCGATCCCGAAGCGCCTCGAGAACAACGTCAGCACACGCATCTCCGCCCAGCTTCCCTGCTCGCCGCCCGCAGCCGGCGAAGCGGCGCCGGTTACCATCATCCCCCATCGGCGGCGGCTGGCCCCCCTGTTGCTTCGGGGGACCGTCGTGGTTCGGCCGTTCCACCCGCAGCCGCGCTGCCGGCACCGTGCTGACCCCCAGCCGGCGGCGCTTCGGCGCCTGGGGGGGTACCCGCAGCCCCTCCTCCCGCCAGATCCGCTGCACCCGTTTGCGGTTCACCCGCCAGCCCTCCCGGCGCAGCAGCGCCCAGATCCGCCGGTACCCGTAGCGGAGCCAGGTCCGGCCCAGCTGGCGCATTCGCGGGCGCAGCTGCTCCTCGGGCGCCAGCACCGGGTGCGGCGGCCGGCGCTGGGTGGTCCGGTGCTGTCCCAGTGCCCGGCACGCCCTGCGTTCCGAGACCCCCAACCGCTCGCGGACGCGGCGCACGGTGTCCCGGCGGCGGGCCGGGCTGATCAGTTTCCCCGGGCCGCCTCCCGCAGGATGGCGTTGTCCAGGGTCAGGTCGGCGACCACCCGCTTGAGCCGCCCGTTCTCGTCCTTCAGCCGACGCAACTCGTTGGCGTCATCTGCCTTCAAGCCCCCGTACTGCTTACGCCAGCGTAGGTAGGTGTAGTCGCTGACCTCGAGCGCCTTGGCGGCTTCAGCCAAGCTCTTGCCTTCGGCGATCAGCCGCTCTCCCTCCCGCAGCTTCCGGACGATCTGCTCCGGCGTGTGCTTCCTGCCCTTCATGGGTCCCTCCTGGCCACGGTGGCGTGCTGGTGACGCCGCGAGGGCAGAGCTCTTCCGCGTACGCTCATTCCATGGCGACGACGGCGCGTGCGGTCGGGATCACGAGACCCGGCGGCACCGAGGTGCTGGAGGTCATCGAACGCCCGGTGCGGGAGCCGGGGCCGGGGGAGGTGCGGCTTGTCGTCCATGCTGCCGCGGTCAACCCGACCGACATCGGTCTGCGCGAGCGCGGGGTCGAGGATCTTCCCGCGCCCTGGGTGCCGGGAATGGACGCGGCCGGCACGGTCGAGTTGGTCGGCGAAAGCGTCGACCGCCTCACGCCGGGTGATCGGGTCATGGTGGCGGTATCGCCGCGTCGGCCTGAGGGCGGTGCGCAGGCGGAGTTGCTGGTCGCCCCGGCCGCCTCGGTCGTGCCGGTTCCCGATGGCGCGACGCTCGAACAGGCCGCGAGCCTACCGATGAACGGGCTGACCGCGCTGCTCGCGCTCGAGTTGCTTGACCTGCACCCGGGGCAGACGCTCGCCGTGAGCGGCGGCGCGGGCCTGCTCGCCTCGTACGCAATCCCACTCGCGAAGGAGCGCGGCCTGCGCGTTCTCGCGGACGCGAAGCCGGAGGACCAGCCGCTTGTCCGCAGCTTCGGCGCCGAGGCCGTCCTTGTTCGAGGTGACGGCTTTCCGGCCGCTGTCCGCGCCGAGACGCTGGGCGGCGTCGATGGCTTCCTTGACACGGCGCTGCTCGGCCGCGCCGCCTTCCCCGCGCTCCACGACGCGGGTGTGATGGCCGTCGTCCGGGGCTGGTCGGACGGTGAGCCCGAGCGGGGGATCGAGATCCGGCGGGTCTGGGTGAGTACCGTGCTCGAGCGGACCGCGTGGCTCGACGAGCTGCGCCGGCTCGCCTCGCGCGGGGGGCTGCAGCTGCGGGTCGCTGGCACCTATCCGCCGGAGCGCGCGGCCGACGCGCACCGAGTGATGGAGGCAGGCGGCCTGCGCGGCCGCGCGGTGATCGTCTTCTGACGTTGACACGGGTTTCCAGAGACCCTGATACCGCTCTGAGGCCCGGTGGTGACACAAAGCCAACGACCACCGGCCAGCCCGGGACGGGGGGAAGGGCTGGGTCGCGGCTTCGTGGGCCGCCGTGATGGAGGTCTCTACGGTGTCCGCCGCCGTGAGCGGGTGATGGCACCGATGCCGAAGGCGCCCGCGAGCAGCAGCACCATCCCCAGGGCGATCAGTACCAGGCTGCTGGTGGGGATGGGGCCTGCCCCGGTGGACGGTGTCGACGCCGCGGACACCCCGCCCGTTGGGCTGGGGCCGGAGCTGGCACCCGAGACGCCCCCCGTCGGGGTGGGGCTGGGGCTGGGCGTCGAAGCGGGGACCCCGTTGTAGTACGCGGTCACGGTGACGGTGGCGCTGGCCCCCTCGTAGGGGTTGCCGGCCGCGAGGGGCAGGGACCAGGAGATGGTGAAGGTGTCGCTCCACGACCTGACACCGACGGCGCCCGGAACCGCCTGGCGGTCGTCCGTGCTGGAGCAGGGCGTGGCGTTGGGATAGGTGCCCGTGCATGACGGGGTTCCGGTCCCGAAGGTGTTACCCGCGGAGTCCGAGACAGTGACCTGGAGGCCGGTCGTGCGCCCGTCGAGCAGGGCCTCGGTGGCCTTGCCCTTCCCCCTCCCGCCGCCTCCCGACGCCGAGGTGCTGTCGACGTCCAGCGTCACCGTGAACGGCTGATTCTGGGCCTGGGTCGCGGTCTCGGTGTCGGTGAAGGTGCAGCTGCCCGCGGCCCCGGGGACCAGCGGGGTGGTGGCGAGCGTCGCGCTGCAGGTCATGGTGGCGGCCTCGACCGGGGTGGCGGTCAGAGCGAGCACGAGGCCGGCGCCGGACAGGAGCACGCCGAGGGTCATGATCGCGGCCGAGACGCGGGACCATCCGGCCCTGAACAGGCGGCCCGGCCGCACTCGCCATTGGATGCTCATTCTGAACGCTCCCCCTCCGCAACCCTGGAATCGTCCCCGACCGCGACGACCGGGGGGGATCCAGGCCGTCCATCGCTCGACCTGACATCGCGTCTCACCCGCTCGCTCCGTAGGGAGTCCTCATCGGCTGCAGGGCGGCTCGGCTGCGGAGCGGGCCATGGCGCATGGAGGTCGGGCTGCGGTCGGCGGCCCGTGGCGCGGCGTTCCCGGGTCAGCACGGTGCCCACGACGACGAGCAGGATGATCACGCCCCCGACCATCAGGTCCACCCCGTGATTGGTGTCGACGGCGGGATAACCCAGGAGCGGCAGCGTGAACTGCACGAGGTAGACGTCCTTGCCACGCAGGGTGGCCGTCCATGGGTCGGCGACGGGGTTGGCGTCCCCCTTGGTCTTGACGACGGCTTGCCCCGCGCTGTTGAAGTTGAGCTGAATGATGCGGTGCACCATCGTCACATCAGGCTTCAGGGGGTTCTGGAAGATGATCACGTCACGCACAGCAAGGCTGCTGACGGGGACCCGCTCAGAGACGGCCACGCCGCCAACGGGAAGCCCGGGCCGCATGCTGCCGGACAGGATGGGGGTCACCGTCCAGGCCCCGCTGACCACCGAGAACACCGCGAACCCCACCGCGGCCAGGACCACCACGACCAGCACGGACCAGATGCCCGTCCGTACGCGGCCTGCGACGGTGGCGGGACGCCGGCGTCGTAGGCCCCGGCGCCTCCGGACGGGGCGCTCAGCCTCGGGGATCGTCGTCATGGTCCTGCTGTGTGCCTCTTGGTAATGCGGTTGATCGGTGGCCAGGAAATGAAGAAGCGACGGTGGTGCGGTCACGAGGGCCGCACCACCACCGCGGGGTCGATTAGCCGCTGTAGGAGACTGTGACGGTCACACTATCGGCGCCGCCCTCAGAGTCGCCGTTCAAGGTACCGGCGTTGCTCGTCCCTGCTGTAGGCGTACCAGCAGCTGGTGCGTTCGACGGCAGAGGGTAGGTCGTCAACGGACCCGGGCCGCCGAGGCCAAGGTTCGCGTTATCGTCCGACGTGCCATATTGGTAGCCCGACACGTTGCCGCATCCTGTGGCCTCGTTGCCGGCGTAGAACACGGCCGTGTAGGTGTCAGTCCCGCTTGGCGCGATCGTGCCCCCGACTGCCATGTTGCCTAGCGACTCGTCCGCTTTCAGCGTGCCATTGAACAGAATGGAGCCGTCGCTGTAAATGCACATGGACATTTCGCTGGCCAAGTTGGCGCCAGCTGGGTTGCCGGCGGTGTCAGTCACCTGGAGGTTTATCTCGTTCGCTGTGACCGAGCCGTTGTTGGTAATGGTGATCAGCTCAGCCGGACTAATGAACGTCGACGGCACGTTCGTCAAGGGGGCGAATGTGATGCTGGGCGTGTCGTATCCAGACGCCACATTATTCGCCGTCAATACCAGACTGAGCGTCCCAGCCGAGATCGACTGGGTGCTAGTAGTGTTGGCGGTGAACGTCGCCGACGCACCAGCCCCGATCAAGGCGATGGCCGCAACGCCGAGCCCACCAAGGACTGCCATAGTCCTGAGTTTCATGATGTCCTATCTCCTCCTATCCCTGTGTCTGTCCGGCGTCTGGTCGGGCAGAATGTATGGTTGTCTGACCTAACGCGCGTCTGTCGTCGTTGTTTCCTCTTTAGTCCTCCTCCTTTTCCTCGACTCTCTTGTGCCCGGACAAACGATCCCGGTGGTGCGAGACCAGCGCCCGAGCCTCCTCGGATGTACTTCGCCGCAAAGACCTGCATCGCCTACTCGGCTGTGCCCCGCGCTGCGCTCGTCAGGCACGGAGTCGGGGCATCTCATCGGAAGCAGGCCGAGAGCGTTGCTTTGGAACGCGGGGTATGCGTGTGGGACCAGAACCCGAACCGAGAACACGTCCCCGTTCGCCAACCTTCCCCTCTTGCCAACTGTCGCGAGCGCCGCGACCGGTGCCACCCCTAGAGGCGGGACACGCTGAGGCAGTCTGACCAGCCACATGATCGGGATGACAGGGCGGATTGGCTGTCGGTTTCACGGGACTTTCGGCCCTATGCAGGGCAGAGAAGTGACTTCGCAACAACAGGGCCTGATGCGTGGTCAGCATCGCAACAACAGGGCCGCGCCTATGGCCAAGCTGTGCGCGTGCTGACCGTCCTCCGGCGCGGGGGCCGGGAGGTGGGTCGCCGCGGGCGGCTCTACGGGATCGGGGGCGATCGGCTCTGCCTGGACCGTTACCTGGGGTGGTGCTGTGGTGCAAGCCGCGGGCGCTGGCCGGTTCCCTGGGCTTGCGCCAGGCCATCCACGAGGGGAGCTTCCCGGTCAGTGACGTCGAGCTCCACTGGGGCTTGGTGGAGCAGGGCCCTGGCATCAATGCGCAAATGTCGTCTTTGGGCCGTCTGCCCCACACCGGAGCAGGCGACGCGACGAGGGCACGTCGAAGGGCGGCGCCAGGCGCCGGCCAGGCAGCAGCAGCATCGGGGCGGCTTGCTGGGCGCCGGCAGGTGCGTGGCGAGCGTGGGAGAGATCGCGGAGAAGCTCCGCCGGGAGCAGCGGGGCCGTCCCGACTGGAGCTCGTCCCAGCGCCGGGAGACCTCGGGAGGAGAAGGGCGAGCGGGGATCGGAGTCCGCCCCGGGCCGACGGCGCCTCAAGGGCCAGCTGCGGAGCATCCTGTCGATCCCAGGCCATCTGCGGGTCGCCTTTGCCTGCCGGCTCGGCTACCCGGCGGGCGAGGCGCACCCGTATTCGCGGGTGCGCCGTCCCCTGGGCCGGTTCGTGCACCGCAACGTCTACGCGGAGCACCGCGGCGGGCTGGAGGCACCTGCGCCCGATGGAGGCCGCCGGGATCAGCAGAAGAGAGGATCCCCGGCCCGATTGGCCGGGGATCCGCTCGTGCCGTTCGTTGTTGGATTACTTACTTGCTGCCGACGAGCTCCACTGCAGGGACAAACGCAATCGGCTCGTACGGAGCGGTACCTGCTTGCTGCGTGTCCGTTCCGCAACCGCTCCCGCCGACGGCGGTGTTGTATTCCTGGAACGAGGTGCCGACCGTCGAGCAGGTGATCTCACCGCCTGCGCCGCCGAGATCGTTCGAAGCTGACCCCGCCACAAACAGGTTGCCCGGATCTCTGTCCGACCCGACGGTGACGCCGCCCGACGCCGATTCGGTCGAGTAGAGGACGTTCAACGAACTAGCGGGAGCAGACGATGCGTTGTACGAAACACCGTAGACAACGGTGGTCGGCAGCACATGGGAGCTGCTCGCGAACGTGAAGTTGGTGAACGTGGCAGCGTACGTGAGGCCGTAGTAACAGCTCCCCGTCGCAGGGTCGAACCATTGCGTCCCGTCGTTCGAGTATCCAGTGAAGATCGAAGACGTGGTGGCAGCGCACTCCATCGGGTCAGCGGACGGACGGTACGGGACATTGAAGCTCTTCGTCTCCGAGGCGAGGACGCCGCCGACAGATCCAGCCGTGGGTCCGGGGCTATAGATCGTAAACGTGATCGGCACTGAGAACGTTGCCCCTGAGGTCGTTAGGCACGACGCGCCGCTGCCGCTCTGACACGCCTGCGAGTCAACTATCACGGTGGCACTCGTGAGCCGTGACTGTGAAGGCAGGTTGATCTTGTCTCCCAGCTGGGTTGCACTTGTCCCGCCGAACGACAAGCCCCACCAGTCGGTGGGCGGGTTGGTCGCCGAATACGGGCTCACCAAACTGCTGTACAGCACGGAAGACGTCTGAATGGCAGCTGGCGCCTGAGGGGCAGCTGAAGATCCTGCGGCCGAAACCGCAGCGATACCGATTCCCGACAGTGCCACCGCCGACAGGGTGATCGTCAACTTTCGCAGCATGAGATTCTCCTTTCTTATCGCGGATGATGCTGTGCGGACTCCTCGTTTTGAGCCCCGCGAGTCACTTTGGTACAGGTCCAGCGACATCACCTCCCTCTCCGCCAGGCGCCGATTCGCGCCCAGGAAACAGTGAACGCGTGTAAAGTCCTGTCAAGTAGGTTGATGTGGGTGATCACGAATAGTGCGCAGTTCTGATCACGAGTCGTGCTCGGGTCCTCGGGGTCAGGTCCCATCTGGTGGTGTGAATTCCGTAGAGCTCTCGCAAGGTCGATGAGCTGAGCAACGAGGCCCTCCATGAGCGCGTTGGTGGGCAGCGGCGGGCCGTGGAGGTGGAGCAGCAGGGCCATGCTGTGCGTTGTCGCCGTCCCGGGTCGCGTCGTCGCGCCGCTTCCGAACGGCGTAGGCGAGCGGCAGCGTGCGGCGCACGCTCCAACTGCGGAGTGCGGTCTCCGCGCGACGCGCCCCGGGGGCGCGAGCTGCGCCTCCGCGTTGTGCGACCGGCGCCCGTGATGCGACGACGGGCGTGCTAGCCGTCCCTTCGACCCCGCAACCTTCCCCCGAGGAGCCCCCTGCCCGGCACCGGCTTTGGAGCGCGGCCGCCGTGACGGTCCCAGTCTAGCGCCTCGGATGGCTCTCTTTACCAGGGCCAGTCGACCAATGCTCATGGGACGTTCGGCCCTATGCAGGAAAGAGAAATGCCTTCGCAACAACAGGGGCTGATGCGCGGTCAGCATCGCAACAACAGGGCCGCGGCTGTGGCGAACGGGTGCGCGCGCTGACCGTCCTCCGCCGCGGCGGCCGGGAGGTGGGTCGCCGCGGGCGGTACTACAGGATCGGGGCGACCGGCTCTGCCTGGCCCGTGACCTGGTGCTGCTGTGGTGCAAGCCGTGGGCGCTGGCCGGTCCCCTGGGCTTGCGCCAGGCCATCGACGGCGGCAGCTTCCCGGTCAGCTGCGTCGAGCTCCACTGGGGCTTGGTGGAGCGGGCCCTGGCGTCAATGCGCAGATGTCGTCTTTTGGGCGGTCTGCCCCACACCGGGGCGGGCGACGCGACGAGGGCACGTCGAAGGGCGGCGCCACGCGCCGGCCAGGCAGCAGGAGCATCGGGGCGGGTGCTGCCTGACGGCAGCTGCCTGGCGAGCGCGGGAGAGGTCGCGGAGACGCTCCGCCGGGAGCAGCGGGGCCGTCCCGACTGGAGCTCGTCCCAGCGCCGGGGGACCTCGGGAGGAGAAGGGCGAGCGGGGATCGGAGTCCGCCCCGGGCCGACGGCGCCTCAAGGGCCAGCTGCGGAGCATCCTGTCGATCCCAGGCCATCTGCGGGTCGCCTTTGCCTGCCGGCTCGGCCACCCGGCGGGCGAGGCGCTTTCGTATCTGCGGGTGTGCCGCCCCCTGGGCCGGTTCGTGCTCCGCAGCGTCGCCCAGAGCACCGCGGCGGGCTGGAGGCGCTTGCACTCGATTGAGGTTGCCGAGGCCATCAGCCAGGCGAGGGCGTCCCCCGGTCCAGGTGCAGGAGGGTCGCCGCCGTGCCCCCGCGCACCCCCTCGAGTGCCGCCGGCTCGAGGCCGCAGTCGTCGAGGTAGGTCAGGTGATGCTCGAACTCCGCCTCGTCGCAGTACGGGTAGTCGGTGCCGAAGAGGAGGCGATCGGCACCGAAGGCGTGGCACGAGCAGACGACGGCATCCGTGGAACCGGACACGGTGTCGTAGTACAGCCTCGCCAGACCGCTCCTCACCCGGTCATCGCTCTTGCGGGTCACGCGGGCCAGCAGGAACGGGATCGTCCCGCCCAGATGAGGCACGATGAAGCGAATGCCGGGATGGCGGTCGATCACTCCGCCGAGGACCAGGCGCAGCGCGGCGGCCGTGTCCTCGAACGGAGCGCCGACGAGCCACGGCAGATTGCTTCCCGCAAGCCAGCTCGTCCCCTCCTGACCCACCGGGTGGAGGAAGACGGGCGTCTGACGCCGGTCCAGCTCCTGGAACACCGGCTCGAAGACCGCGTCGTCGAGCTGCCGCTCGCCGACGCTGCAGCCGATGGTGACCCCAACCATCCAACGGGTGTCGAGTGTCCGAGCGATCTCCTCCAATGACTCGTCGACATGGGGGAGGGGCAGCGCGGCGAACGCGTAGAACCGCCCCGGATGATCGCGGCAAACATCCGCGTAGAGGTCGTTGATCAACCGGGCGGCGTCCGCGGCGTCGGCCGCCGCGGGCAGGTAGGGTTGCGCCTGAGAGACGGAGAGGACCTGGGTGTCGATGCCCACTCGGTCCAGGAGCGCCAGGCGCTGGCCGATGTCCTGGTACGCAAGTGCAGCCGCGGCCGCCGGGGGAAGCCCTGGCCTTCCGATCCGCTCCAGGTACTGCTTCGGGTAGTGGTGGGCGTGGACGTCGATGACCATCGGAACCTTCTCCGTCATCAGGCCGGCGGGGGGGTGCCCGCTCAAGAGGCTTCGTTGATGCGGTTGACGGGATCGTTCACAGGGTGAGCCCAGTCTGCGCCAGGAATCCGGAGAGGAGAAGTTGCTGGCTCCGAGCCTTGTGGACCCCGCCAGTGGCGAGCTCGATCAGTTCCTCCACGATGTCGTCGCCTCGATTGGCGAGCACGCCACCCTTCAGGTGGCTCCAGACGGCCTCGACAGGATTCTGCTTGTCGCCTCAGGCTCGACCTCGCTGAGCGGAATCCCGGCTGGCCGTTCTCCCCGCGGGTGGCCACCAGGGGGCGAAGATGACCACTCCCGGGGTTTGGCCATCGTCTCGGCAGCGTGGTCGTCTTCGACGGTCGATGGCACCCGAGGAAGGGCCGCCACCGCGTGAGACATCTCTCCTCTTGGCAGGCCGCGACGTCGCAAGTCGTTGATGAAGTCGACGGCATCTCCCTTCTCCGGCGGATTGGGCCAGGTCACCAGGTCGATCCGAGGACAGGCGAGGGCGGTCAGACGAGCGGCGATCTGGTGCATGTGCGCCTGGCCCGGGCCGTCCGAATCGGCCCACAGCTGTGGACGCAGCCGGACCAGGGGTTGCAGGGAGACATCTGTGGGGATCACCGAGGCCCCGGTGACCGTGGCCACCGCGGCTACGCCCGCCCCGATCAGCGCATCGGCGGCCCGCTCGCCCACGACCACGTACACGAGCTCACCGTCGGGGAGGTCGCGGAGGCTGTCAGCGCGGTAGAGCGGCAGATCGCTCGCCAGGTGGCCGCCGCGGCCGAAGGTGCCGTCAGGCTGTTCCCGGGTGAAGTGCTCGGCCTCCTGCTCCCCGAGGAGGACCCGCCTCCGGCGGACCTCCTCCTCGGCCAGGTAGAGGACCGGGATCATTATGAGCACCACGAAGGTGAGCGGTTGGTGCAGCGTGGAGAGCACGTACGCGGCGAAGGGAACCCGCGCCGCGTAGACGCCCAGGACTTGGCTTGGCGCCACCGTGCCCAGGTCGGGAGCGTTGTTGGCGTCCCCCTTGGTCCGGTAGAGGACGGGCGCACCGGCCGAACCGGGAAGGACGGCGACGACGCGGTGGGTGACGATCAGCGAGCTCGTGCCGGAGGACGACTCCCGGAAGCTGATGATCTGGCCGGCGTGGAGGTCCGTGGCTTGATTCGGGGTGACCGGGTTGTCGACGATCAGGTCTCCGGCGTGGATGGCCGGGGTCATCGATCCCGAGGCCACATTGAAGATGGGATGGCCGAACATCGTGTCGACGCCTTCGGCGTTGGGGCGCACCAGGAGGGCGAGGGACAGGGCCAGAAAGGCCAGGACCACGACCAGCGCGACCAGCACGAGTCGGATCACGCGGAGGGCGAGGTGGCCTTGGCGGCGAGGTGGGCTGTGGTGAACCACGGTGGCCATCAGCCGGCTCCGCGCCAGGAGTCCGCCGTGGCGCCGGACGGCGAGGCGGTGGGCGTGGGTGTCGGATCTGGTGTGGGTGTGGGCGTGGGCGTTGGTGTTGGTGTTGGCGTTGGCGTGGGTGTTGGTGTTGGCGTTGGTGTCGGCGTCGAACTCGGCGTGGGGGAGGCGGTGGGCGTTGAGCTCGGCGTGGGTGCGGCGGTGGGGTCAGGCTCCGAAGTTACGGAGGGCTTCCGAGTTGCGGTCGGCGCAGATGGTGCGCGGCTGAAGGCCGGCGTCGCTGGCCCAGTGAGTAGGGGTGGGGTGGAGGTGGCGGTCTCTGCCCCAGGGCTGGAGGATGGCTGCGCACCGGCCGCGCCGAACGTGGTTGGCGGGGACGGTGCCTGCGAGTTGAAGACCCCGAACGCGGAGCCGATCGGCGAGCTGCGAAGGACGATCAAGACGACGGCGGCCAGGAGACCGGCGTAGGCGAGCGCCAGCGTGCGGCGCACGCTCCACCCGCGGAGTGCGGTCTTGGCGCGACGTGCCCAGGGGCGCGAGCTGTATCTCCGCGTTACGCGACCAGCGCGGGTGACGCGACGACCGGCGGGCGAGCCGTCCCTCCGACCCCGCAACCTTCCTCCGAGGAGCCCCCTGCCCGGCGCTGGCTTCGTGGCGTGGCCGCCGTGGCAGGACTGATCTAGCGCCTCGGATCGTACTCTCACCACGGCCATTCGACGTAGTCGCTCATGGGCTGAAAGGTGCGGTGGACGCCCGGGGGCCAGCTGCTGATCGGAGAGATGGTTGTGGATACGGCGTGAATCGGGCGGTTGAGTTGCCGCCGAGGACCGGACCCGTACGGCGGTCGAGGCGGCGCCCGGTCCCACGCCAACCGTGGCCTCGGCCGGCGCGAGCAGACAGTGAGTTCCGTGTCACGGGGCCGTCCGGCGACCTCTTGTGTCACGGATGTGCCACGTGAGCGCGCAGGAACTCGGAAATCCCTCGTCCCACAGGGGGAAATGATGGAAGCCGGTCTGTAAGCTGGATAGAGGCTAGCTCGCTCGTCGACAGTCGACCGACATGGGAAAGCCCAGTCTGGCCTTGCCCGCGTTCGTGAGGATATCCCCAAGTCCTGAGGCTCGAGGCGTTCGGGCGAAAGTGGCGCCCGAGGACATCGCTGCAATCGAAGCCATCGATCCCCGGGAGCGGCGGCTGGCGATCGCCACCCCTCCGAGCCCATGGC
>DNAU01000137.1 GCA_003491925.1 Chloroflexota bacterium | reverse complement strand
TTCAAGATCCAGCAGCGCGCGGCACGGATGGGGCGCAACCCCCGGACCGGCGAGGCGGTTCGTGTCCCGGCGCGCAAGGTGGTCCGCTTCTCCCCCTCCGCAACCCTCTCGGCGTCCCTCAAGGGGAACGGCCGGCACGCCAAGCGCTGAGCACGGCGGCGCCCCATGCCGTCCAGCTCCGCGTCAGCTCATCCGCCGGGCCGGCCCGCCGGCAAGCGCTCGACCCGCCGCCGCGGGCGTGTGCTGGCGGTCGGCTTCGCGGTGATGGCCGGCGTGGTGGTCGGGGCTGGGGCTGTCGCCGCGGTCAGGCTGGTGAGCACCCCCCCGCCGCCGGACCTCCACCTCCAGCTCGCCGCCACCCTCGCGGTCGCCCCGGGCCCGCCGCCGGCGATCCCCCTGCCCACGACCGGCAGCTTCGACCTGGTCTCCTCGGACGGCGGCCAGGTCGCGAGCCTGGCGCCGACGGCCGTCGTCCCGATCGGCTCCATCGCCAAGGTGATGACCGCCCTGGTGGTGCTCAAGGCCAAGCCTCTCGCCCTGGAGCAGAGCGGGCCCAACTATACGATCACCGAGCAGGACGTCGCCTTCTACGACCAGGTGGTGGCGGGTGACGGCTCGAACCTCCCGGTGACGGTGGGCGAGCAGTTCAGCGAGCGTCAGCTGCTCCTCGCCCTGCTCCTCCCCTCGGCCAACAACATCGCCGAGACCCTGGCGGTCTGGGTGGCGGGCTCACAGCCGGCCTTCATCGCCGAGCTGAACAGCGAGGCGAAGACCCTGGGGATGACCCAGACCAGCTTCGCCGACGCCAGCGGCTACAGTCCCCAGACGGTCTCGACCGCCAGCGATCTGGTCAAGCTGGGTCAGGCTGCCCTCGCCAACCCGGCTCTCACCTACCTGGTGGGCACCCCGACCGCGACGATGCCCGACGGCACCACCATCCACAACCTCGACACCGATCTGGGCACCGTCCCGGGCTGGTTGGGGATCAAGACCGGGTCGACGCCCCAGGCCGGGGGCTGCCTGCTCTTCGCGGCCGAGCACGTCGGCCCGCTGGGCGCGACCTCGGACGTGCGGGTGGTCGGCGCCGTCCTCGGTCAGACCACCCCCAGCGGCGCCCTCGACGACGAGCTGGGGCTCGCGCTCACGGTGGCCGGCACCGCGGTGAAGGCCGCCTTCGAGGACTACCCGACCATCGACCCGGGATCGCTCAAGCCCCCCGCGGTACCGGGCACGCTCCGCTCGGGGTGGGGGACCAGCACCGGCCTGCAGGCGAGCTTCGAGAGCGGCCTCTCCTCCGTCGAGGTCCGGGTCGGTGCCACCCTGAAGCTCTCGGCGAGCCAGGTCACCCATCTCGATCCGACGGCGGTCGCCTCCGGCACCGTGGTCGGCCACGTTACCGGCACGATCGCCGGCGTCACCGTCGCCACCTGGGATGTCTCAGCGACCGGCGGCCTGGGCCAGCCGAGCTGGCAGTGGCTGATCACCCACTGATGGTGGCGTCCAGGCCGCCCAGCTCCGCGTCAGCTCCGCTTCTCAGCCGGTCACGCACGTCGGTGCGCTCCCTCCCTCCGCTGCTCGCCTCCTTGATCTGAACGCCCTGGATGCCGCCGTGCTCTCGCGGTCACCAGGAGGCGTCGGTGCGCGCGGCCGCCTGGCGCAGCGCCTCCAGCACCGCGGGGACCTGACCGGCCAGGTCGGCGGCGACCCGGATCGTCTCCAGGTGGTCCTTGGCGACCACCAGCTCCGCCTCGTGCAGGCCGAGGTGGGGTCGCGGCTGGGGCTGGGACCCGTAGGCCTGGAGCTGGCTGAGCCACTTCTGGCGGAGGGCCCGGGGGGAGATCTCGCCCGCCTTGACCCGGAGGCCGGCACCGCCCGGCCCGGGAGCGAGGCGGAAGCGGAGCGCCATCCGGCCCGCCTTCACACAGGCCTCGCAGCGGCCGCTGCGCTCGTCGGGGATTTCAGGGCGCTTCTGGCAGACCCGGCACATCGGGTCAGATCGTCGCAGATCCGGGGCGCCGCCGTCCGGTGCCGAGGGGCGCTCTCGCATGCGTTGACGAAACCACTGTCAGGTACTATGTTGTTGAACCATGAACGTTGAGGTACGCGCCACCGGGCTCCGCGCCATGCGGGACAGTCACAAGCTGACCCAGCGGGAGCTGGCACGCCGCCTGGGGGTGACCCAGAACTACATCCCGGCCCTGGAGGCGGGGACCCGCAACCCCGGCCCGAAGCTTCGCCAGCAGCTCATGCAGCTCTTCCAGTGCGACTTCGAGGACCTCTTCCAGGTGGTGATGATCAACCCCGTCGATCACCACGAGACCCTGCTGAAACCGGTGAAGGAGCCCCGATCCGCCTGACCGTCCGGATGGTTGGAGACCCAGCCCATCTAGAATCGGCCGGGTGAGCCCGACTCCTCACCGCGCGGAACCAACCGGCGGCTCGGGACGGCCTGACGAGGTGGTCACGGGCCGGGACGTCCTGCGCGTGGAGGGGATGCGCTTCTTCGGTCACCACGGCTGCCTGGCCGACGAGCGGGGCGCCGGCGTCCATCTCGATGTCGACGTCGAGGTGCGCACCGACACCCGCGGCGCCGCGCGGACCGACCGGGTGGAGGACACCATCGACTACGCCCGTCTGGTGGAGAAGTGCCGGCGGGTGGTCGAGGACTCCAGCTACCATCTGGTCGAGACGGTCGCGGAGCGGCTTGCCGAGACGCTGCTCGAGGAGCCACGGGCACTGTCGGTGCTGGTTCGCGTGGCCAAGCGGCCACCGCTGCCGGTGGCGGTCGACCGTTTCAGTGTCACCGTGGAGCGGACCCGGTCGTGACCGCCACCATCATCGACGGGAGCGCGATCGCCAAGGCGATCCGTGCCGAGATCGCGGCCGAGGTCGCGGCCATGGTCGAGGGGGGAGAGGCGCCGCCGCATCTCGCCGTGGTGCTCTGCGGGAACGACCCGGCCAGCGCCACCTACGTCCGCAACAAGGGGCGGGCCGCCGAGCGAGCCGGCATCCGCTTCACCCTGCACACCCCGGGCGGCGACAGCACCACGTCGGAGATCCTCGACCTCTGCGCGCGGATCAGCGAGGACCCCGACGTCGACGGCATGCTGGTCCAGCTCCCGCTGCCCCGCCAGATCGACTCCGCCGCCGTGCTCGAGGCGGTCCCGGCCGCCAAGGACGCCGACGGGTTCCATCCCCTCAACCTCGGCCGGCTGGCCGCCGGCGCGGCGGCCCGGGTGGTGCCGGGGACGCCGCTCGGCTGCATGGAGCTGCTCCGGCGCTCCGGCGTGCCCATCGCGGGGAGCCGGGCGGTGGTGGTCGGCCGGAGCGTCATCGTCGGACGCCCCGTGGCGCTCCTGCTGGTCAACGCCGACGCCACCGTCACCGTCTGCCATTCGAAGACGCGCGACCTGGCCGGGGTCTGCCGGGAGGCCGACATCCTGATCGCCGCCATCGGCCGCCCGGGGATGATCACCGGCGAGTACGTCAAGCCGGGTGCGGCGGTCATCGACGTGGGGACCTCCCCCGTGGACGGGCAGCTCCGCGGCGACGTGGACCGCGCGTCCGTCGAGCCGATCGCCGGGTGGCTCACCCCGGTCCCCGGCGGGGTCGGCCCGATGACCATCGCGATGCTGCTCCGCAACACCCTGGCGCTGGCGCGGGCCCACCGCGCCGCGCCCGCCCGCTGATGCCGGCGATCAGCGTCCGCTGGTCGGAGCAGGAGGCGCGCAAGCCCTACGCGCGCCCCTTCATGGTTAGCTTCGCGGACGACGCCGGTGAGGTGATCGGCTCGGTGGCCGTGAGTGGGGCGGATCTCCTCTATTACCGGCAGTTCCAGGCCGCCGTCCTCGCCCTGGCCGGCGAGCTCTTCGTCGACGGCGCGCTGGATGCGGAGCCGGATGCCCAGGCGGCCTGGCTGGAGCGCCTCTCGGCCCTGCTGCCGGCGGTGGAGAGCCTGGAGCTCCGGCCGGTGTCGACCTTTGACCACGACCGGGGCCGGGTGTTCCACGTCGAGGCGCGGGTACCCGGCTGCCCTGACCCGGCGCGCGTCGAGGCGCCCGCGGTTCTCGAGTACCAGGAGCTGCAGGCCACCCTCGCCCACCAGACCGGACGCCTGTACCGCAACCGCGACATCGAGGCTGTCGTCGATCCTGATCAGCGCCAGCGGGCGTGGCTCCGCCTCCTCGGTGACCTCCTGGAGAGGCCCGGCGCGGACGAGGCGATGGCGGGGGCCTGGCCGTGGAGGCCCCGGCCCGCGCCGTGAGCCCCGGAGGGACGCGCTCCGGAGGCGGTCCGGAGCCGGAGCAGCTCTCCGCGACCATGGCGCGTCTGGAGGCGGCGGCCAGGTTCGGCATCGTGCCCGGCCTGGAGCGGACCCGGTGGCTGCTCGCACGGCTGGGCGATCCCGACCGAGGGCTCCGCGGCGTGCTGGTCGCGGGCACCAACGGCAAGGGCTCCGTCTGCGCCCTGCTGGAGGCGATGGCGCGGGCGGCGGGGCGGCGGACGGCCCTGCTCGCCAAGCCTCACCTGGTTCGCTGGGGGGAGCGGATCGTCCTCGACGGCGAGCCGCTGGACGATGACCGCTTCGCCACCCTCGCCGGGGAGGTGCTCGCCGTGGCCGACGGGGCACCGCCGGGGGAGCACCCCACCCAGTTCGAGATGCTCACCGCCATGGGCTTCCTCGGCGCCGCCCGCCACGGCGCGGACTGCGTCGTCTGCGAGGTGGGCATGGGTGGCCGGCTGGACAGCACCAACGTCGCCGACCTCGGCGGCTGCGTCATCACCAACATCGCCCTGGACCACCGGGAGTGGCTCGGCGACACCATGGAGGCGATCGCCGCGGAGAAGGCCGGGATCGTGAAGGCGGGCGACTGGGTGGTGAGCGCCGCCACCGAGCCGGCGCGCTCGATCATCGCCGAACGGGCGCGGGCGGTCGGCGCCGACCTCAGGGTTCTCGAGGCCGGGCGGGATTGGCGGGGGACCCGCCGCGGGCGAGGAGGGGTCGAGGTCGAGGTCGAGGTCGGGGTCGACGGCGCCGATGTCGGTGCCGGTGCCGATCGCGGTGCCGATGCCCGAGGGGACGGATCCTCGACGCCGCGCCTTCGATGCGGGTCGCCGCTGATGGGCGGGGTGCAGATCGAGAACCTGGCCGTCACCGCGGCGGCCGCGACCCGGCTCGGCATCCCGGAGCCGGCGATCGTCGCCGGGGCCGCCACGGTGCGGTGGCCGGGACGGCTCCAGTGGGTGGAGGGCGCACCCGCGCTCCTCCTCGACGGAGCCCACAACCCGGCCGCGCTGACCGCCCTCGGACCGGAGGTCGTCGAGCTGGCCGGGGACCGCCGCGTGGTCGCGCTCTTCGGCGCCATGGCCGACAAGCAGCTCGACGTGATGCTCCCGCTGGTCGCGGGGATGGCCCAGGAGGTGGTGCTGACCAGCGTCGGCGGCGAGCGGGCCGCCTCGGCCGTCGCCCTCGCGGCGATGCTGGGCGGCGGGAACGCCCTCGAGCCCCCGGCCGCGGCGCTGGCCGAGGCCAGGCGGCGCGCCGGCCCGGCGGGCCTGGTCCTCGTCTGCGGGTCGCTCGCCCTGGTGGGGGCGGTGCTGGCCCAGCTCGAGCCCGCCTGACCCCGTCGAGCCGCCGATTACGGATGGGCCCGGTCTTCGATGGGCACGGTCCTCGGCTCAGGCGACCCCGGTTTGGTCAGATGGTCCCGGCCTGGGCCGGTCCCTCCGATCCGGGCTCAGACGACTCGGTCTGGGCTCAGACCACCCCGGTGAGGTGCAGGAGGTTCTCCAGGGGTGCCACCAGGCTGACCACGGCGAACAGCGAGATCACCACCAGGCGGAGCCGCCAGCGGAGACGCAGGGTCAGCAGCACGGTAACCACGACCGCCGCCAGCACCACCTTGACCGCCAGTGCGGCCAGGGGGTGGCTGTCGAGCAGGCCGCCGAGCAGAGGGTTCGCCTCCTGGAAGTGGTGGGAGGCCAGAGCGACGTAGGTGGTGACGCCGTCGAGGAGCTGGGCCGCGCAGAAGAGGGCCACAACCAGGCGAACGTCGCGCCAGGCGAGGACGTCACGCATCTGAGCTGCGGTCTCACGCGCGCGCACCACCATCGCGGCGGCCCTCCCAACCCAGGCCTGCTCCGAGTCCCGTCCCTCTCATCCAGTGTGGTCGGCGATCCCGAACTTGGCAAGCGACGCGCACTTCGGGTGTCGTGCCACCGGGTCACCCACCGCCAATCGGACCCTGCTCGCCGGAGCCGCCCCGCGGAGGTCCGCCCGGGTCGGCTCACGGAATCGGCAGCGGCGTCAGGCCGCGCCCTTGGCGGCGCCCAGCAGGGCGTCGAGCCGCGCCTTGAGGGCCGGCTTGGGCTGAAAGCCGACGATCCGGTCGGTGGCCTTGCCGCCCTGGAAGACCATCAGGGTGGGGATGCTCATGATCCCGAACATCCCGGGGGTGGCGGGGTTGGCGTCGACGTCAACCTTGCCAACCTTGACCCTGCCCTCGTACTCGGTGCTGAACTCCTCGACGATGGGGGCGACCAGCTTGCAGGGGGTGCACCAGGACGCCCAGAAGTCGACCAGGACCGGGATCTCGCTGTCGAGAACCTCGGACTGGAAGTTGGAATCGGTGATGGTGACGGGATGCGCCATCGTGGCCTCCTGGTGATGACGGACACCTGTCCGTCCCTGAACCATGCTAGCAACGCCGCTCGGGGCGGCGACCTTCAGGGTCTGGTCGAGCCTCCGGACGAGGCCTCCCCGCCCGCGACCGGCTTGGTCGCGGCCGACCCCTTCTCTGTCCCGGACGTCTTCTCGCCGGCCGGGGCCGCGGTCTCGCCCGCTGGCTTGCTCGGCGCGGACGGCCCGCCGCCGTTGACCGAGGCGCTGGAGGAGCGGCGCGAATCGGTCTTGTAGAAGCCGCTCCCCTTGAAGACGATCCCCGCCGGGAAGAAGAGCCGGCGGCCGGGTGTCCCGCAGTGGGGGCAGTCGGCGCCGGAGTCGTCGGTCATCCGCTGGGAGACCTCGAACTCGGTCTGGCAGCGGGGGCAGTGGTATCCGTAGGTGGGCACGGGACTCTCGACTGGAACTGGTCAGCTCATACCCGTGGCGGACGGGAGCCAAACCTCGGGCGCGTCAATTCTCCCAGGGAGGGGGCAGCGTGCGCAGCCTGGGACCGTCGAGGCGCTGGGAGGGCAGCTCTCCCGCCGCGATCCGGCGCGCCATCTCGGTCGCCGGGACGTCCACCCGGACCCGCCGCCGCTCCTCGCGGAGCAGCCGGCGCAGGGCGATCGCCACGATCTCGCTCCGGGAAAGGGGGGAGACCTGGGTGTGTTGGTTGAGCGCCTCGATCAGGTC
>DNAU01000090.1 GCA_003491925.1 Chloroflexota bacterium | reverse complement strand
GCGCGCTGGTACTGCTGGGTGTCCAGGAAGAGGCCGTGCTCGCCGATGCTGGCGTCGCCCTGGTAATAGGCGGCGAGAGCCCGACCGGTGTCGCCCTCGTGGATCCAGAGGAGGTGGCCGAGCAGCAGCGCACCGGCGGTGACGTTGTCCTCGGCGTTGCGCAGGTTCAGGGCTCGATGGGCGAGGAACTGGGAGACCCACTCACCGGTGTACGGCTCCAGCTGCATCAGGCCGACGGCTCCGGTGGGCGAGGCCACGTCTTGACGCCATCCCGATTCCATCCACGCCACCGCTTTGACCAGGCCCGGCTGCACCTCGACCTGCTGGGCGACGTGGGTGAGCAGGGCGTTGACCCGGACCAGACGGCCCGGGACCTGGATCTGGGCGCCGGCGGGGAGGATGGCGTTGACATTCAGCCCGTTGGCGCGGGCGAGCGCGGTCGGGTCGACCCCGTACCGGCGGGAGACGAGCCAGAGGGTGTCCCCCGCCACCACCGTGTAGGAGTCGAGATCCTGGCTGCCGGCGACGTAGGAGGGCAGGCTGCGGGTGGGGTCCGGGATCTCGAGGAGCTGACCGACGCGGAGGGGGCCGGGGTTGCCGAGGCGGTTGGCCTCGACGATTGCCTGGACGGAGGAGCCGTGGCGCAGGGCGATCGCGGTGAGGGTGTCGCCCGGCCGGACCACATACGTGGAGGCCATCACCGCCGCGGGTGCCGCGGCGACGGCGGTGGCACCGAGCGCCGCGATGGCGAACCGGGAGCGTGGGGGCATCTGGGTATCCTGCTGGGACGTTGGGTGGGACCGGTGGGGGGACGTGCCCCGCTCGATGCGGTGCGCGCTGAGAGTATGCGCCTGCGACAAGCCGGTCAACAGGCGTTCCCGGTTCGTTGCAGGTCGTCATCTGGACGGCCCCAGTGTGACGGTCGGGGTACCCGCACCGGCTCCGCCGGCCGCGACATCGCATCCCTGCCCGATCGCCATCGGGTGGTACGCTGGGTGGCGTCATGCCGGTGCCGCGCGAGCCACGCCTCAGTCTTGCGGCCCCCCTCCTGGGGGCTCTTCTCGGGGCGGGCCTGGGCCTCGTGACCTTCGTGGTCGTCGCCCTGATGTGGCGCGCCGGCGCGACCCGCGCCGCCGCCAGCACGGCCGACTACGCGCTCTTCGTCTCCCTCGTCTGTCTCGCCGCGACCCTGGTGTTCGGTCAGCCGCCCCGCCGCCGCCGGGCGCGGGTGCCGATCAACCAGGCGGTGCCCCACGAGTGGTGGCCGCGCGAGACCGAGTCCGTGCAGATGATCGCCGCCTGCGTCGGGGCCCCACTCATCGTCGGCGTGGGCGCGGCGATGCTGCTCTTCCACTGACGGCGTTCTCCCGGCCCGCGTCGCCGCGGCCCGTGGACGCGGTGGTCTTCGACTTCGACGGCACCCTGGTGGCCAGCCGGTTCGCCGACGAGGCGGCGGTCGCCGAGCTGATCGGCTCAGATCCCGCTGCGGCCGCCGGCGCGGCCGTCTTCTGGGCCCACGACGGCGAGCCCCTGTTGACCCGCATCGAGCTGGCCTGGCCGGGGAGGACCGACGAGATCCTCCCCCTCTTCGAGCGGCCCGCCGCGCCGCGCCGGTTCCCGGGGATCAGCGCGCTCGTGGGAAGGCTGGACCGCCAGGGGTTGAGCCTGGGGGTGGTCTCCTCGCGTCGGCTGTTCGCGCTCGATCAGGGTCTCAGAGCCACCGGCCTTCGCCGCCACTTCACGGTCGTGGTCGGCCTCGATGACGTGGCGGAGCCCAAACCCAGCCCGGAAGGTCTGCTCCTCGCCCTCGGGCGGCTCGGCGCCGAGCCATCGCGTGCCGTCTTCATCGGTGACACCGAGCTGGACGTGGAAGCCGGGCACCGAGCCGGCGTCGCGGTCTGGAGGGCCGTCTGGGGCCTGCCCCTCGCTCCGCTGCCGGGAAGCTCCGACGGCACCGTCCTCCTCCACCGGCCGGAGGAGGTGGAGGAGCTGCTCCAGGTGCTGACCGCGCGCTGAGCCCGCCGCGTCCCCCCTGCGATGTCGCGCCGGATCGTGAACCCCAAGCCCCAGACCGCGACCAGGACCCCCCATCCGAGGAAGACCAGCTCACCTTCGAGAGATGTCAGCTCGGCCGACTGCAGAGGATCGCCGACCGGTTGCCGGGAAGGTCGCGGGGCCGATCTCACTCCTCCTCGGCGTGGATGAGCTGCAGCAGCGATGGCTGGCCCCGCACCACGAGGTGTGCTCGCCCCGGGGGCAGGCTGACCGGACGGGCGACGAAGAGGGAGCGCTCCGCCTCGCTCATCTCCACCGCCAGCGCCCCCTGGCCGACCAGCGCGCTGCCGAGGCTGTCATAGCCCGGGGACGCCGGACGCCGGGCCAGGATCACGTGGAACCTCATGTCCCAGGCGACCGGCACGGCCCCCACCAGGGGCGAGAGGGAGGTGGACTCGACGATGTCCTCGTCATCGACCACCAGCACCACCTCGGGGCCACGGACGTGCAGCCGTTTCCGCCAGGTCGCGGCGGCCGGCTCCCGCCGGAGGGACGCGCTGGGCGAGCTCCTCCCTCAGGCTCACGACGACGCCCTCCACCGCCGAGGCGGTCATGGCGTGCCCGCCGAGGTAGGCAGCGGGCACGGCGTCGAGCAGGCCGCGCCGGATGTCGATGAGGTGGAAGCGGACCTCCTCCGGTGAGAGCACGCGGGTCATCGCCAGCAGGAGGGCGCGCAGGAAGCTGGTCTTGCCGCACCGGGCATCGCCGCAGACCACCAGGTGCTGCGTGTCTGGCACGAGCAGGTCGAAAGGCACCGGCCGCAGGTCCGCGTCCGCGATCCCGAGCGGGACCTCGCGTCGCCGCCTCCACTCCACCCAGTCCATCTCGCCGAGGGGCACGGTGAGGGGGAGGAGCGGGACCGGAGGCGCCGGGGGACCGGGGTGGGCGCGGCGCTTGACCAGGTCGCGGAAGGCGGTGTCCGGGTCGATCGCGGGGTCGCCGCCGTCGACCCGGGGGAGCGCCAGCTGGATCTGGCAGGACCCCGGGCCCAGGGTCCTTCCCGGGGTGCTGGCCAGCCCCCGGGTGGCCCGGAGGTCGTAGGCCGAGTCCGCGGGATCGATGGGGCGCAGCTGGAGCCGGGCCGGGATGCGGTCGCGCAGTGCGGGGCGGATGTCACCCCATCGATCCGCGCTCAGCACCGGGTGGATGCCGTGGGAGAGGCCCACGCCGGCCAGCGCGGTCACCTCCTCCTCGATCCAATCAAAGGCTCTGGTCGCCGTCCCCCAGTTGTCGATCAGGAGGAAGACGTCGCCGAACCCGTCGCCGGAGCCCCTCTCCCGCCAGCTCCGGCGCAGCTCGTCGATGCCGCCGAGTCCGAGCCTGCGGAGCTCGCCGTCGCGCTGATCCACCAGGCGGCTGAGGAGGCGGACGGTCCGCCGCGCCACCTCGGGGTCGGCCTTCCCGGCCACGGTCCCGACGTGGGGTGCTCCCGCGAGCGCCTGGAGCGAGCCGCCCCTGTCGAGCACGTACAGCTGAACGGCGGTCGGGTCGTGGGTGAGCAGGAGGGAGGCGGCGATGGTGCGCAGGGCCGTGCTGCGGCCGGTGCGGCGTCCACCGACGATCGCCAGATGGCCGAGCTCGCCGCCGAAGTCGATCCCCCACGGCTGCTGTCGCTGGCGAAGGGGGTGGTCGGCCAGGCCCAGCGTCACCTCGAGCGGCCCGCCACCCCGCTTCAGCACGGCGTCCAGCGACAGCTGCCGGGGGAGCGGCGTGACCCAGACGGGGTGGGCGGGCGCGGCTTCCCGGGCCGCCAGCCGCTCGACGAGGAGGTCCAGCTCGGTGGGCCCTTCGGCCGGGGCCGGCGCGAGGGCCGGCTGATTCCCACCCGCGGGGTCCTCCGCTTCGACGCCGCGCCGGCGGGTGGGCTCCGCGGGCCGGGCCACGGCGAACCGCCGACCCGCCGGAGCGCGATCGCCGTCGCCGATGCGAGCTCGGCCAGGCCTCCCTGAGGCGACCAGCCGTCGACCACGACCAGCAGGTGGCGCCGGCGCTCCCCGGGCTCGAGGAGCAGGTCGCGCAGGATGCCGCCTGCCTGAGCCGGGCCGGCTCCGACCGCCGCCAGCGGATCGGAGGGTGCGCCGGCGGGGATGCCGGGACAGCGGGCGTGGGGGAGCCATTTGACCCAGTCCCAGGCCGGGGCCGTGGTCGCGTCCCCGGTCCAGACCGGAGGCTGCGGCGCGCCGGTCCCCGGCGTCCCGGGCGACTCAGCCGAGCCGGCCGCCCAGGGCGAGCTCGGCTACCACGAAGCCGAGCCAGGGGAGCGCGGCCACCAGCAGCCAGCCTCCATGGGCGCGGCCATCCCTCAGCAGTCCGAGCAGGTAGAGGCCGGTGGCAAAGGCGCAGCCGGCGCTGATCAGACCGGCGGCGCCCAGGTCCCAGGTGGTGAAGGTGACGCCCAGGAAGCCGAGGATGCACGCCTGGAAGGCGGCCGCCCCGGCGACGTTACCCAGGGCCAGCCCGTCGTCGCCGCTCCGGATCCAGAGCACGCTGTTGAGCGTCTCGGGCAGCTCGGTGGCGAAGGGCACCGCGATCACCGCCAGCACCAGGGGATTGAGGCCCAGGCTGGTGGCGGCGGAGTGGATGGCGTCGACGAACAGTCCCGAGCCAACCGTGAGCAGGATGGCTCCGGCCAGGAGCTGCACCACCACCACGACCACCGGGGGCGGGCCCGACCGCCAGCGGACGAAGTGCAGCGGCTCGGGCGCCTCCCCCGGGCCCCCCCTCTCTCCGAGGGCGGCGCGGGCGTATCCGGCATAGAGGAGGAGCAGCAGGATCCCCACGACCACCCGCTCCGGCCGGCTCAGCAGGGTGGACGCCACCGCGCACCCGAACGCGCTCAGGAAGACACCGAGGTCGCGGCGGACCTGGGCCGGCTCGACCTGAAGCCGGCGGTTCCCCCGCCGGGTCAGCAGGGCCACCCCGGTCAGTGCCCCGCCCAGGGTGAGCAGCAGGAAGGAGGAACCGAGCACCGCGCCGGTGGCGATCTGGTTCGAGCCGGTGGCACCGCCGACCAGCGCGACGATGACCACCATGGTCTCGGGAAGAGCCGTCCCCAGGGCGGCGAGCAGGCTGCCGGTCGCCCCCGCTCCGAGATGGAGCAGGTGCCCGGCCCATTCGACCGCATTGGTGAACAGCTCGGAGGCGACGGCGATCAGCAACAGAGCGCCCACGAAGAGCAGCGCGGTCATCGGTCAGGAGCCGCCGCGATCCCCGGAGGCCGAGCCGGCCATTCAGCGGTCCTTCCACCGTGACCGCCGCCGCCTCGACAGCGCGTCCACGGGGGTCTGCATCCAGCTCGTCCCGAAGTTCATGACGTGGCGCATGGTCACCGGCTGGACGCGGTGCAGCGGAGCCCCGCCGCGGCTGCACGCCACGGCGTCCAGGATCCGCTCCCGGCACCAGGGGAAGACGGTCCGGGGCAGCTCCTCTGGGTCGAAAAGGCGCACCGACCACGCCTCGATGCTGCGGCGAGCCCTCCCACCGGTGATCTCGCCGAGGAAGACCGCGTCCCCGGCGGTGCGCAGCCCCTCCCAGGTGTAGACGCCGACCAGTCCGAGCACCCGGAAGGTGTGCCCGGTCTCCTCCTCGGCCTCGCGCGCGGCGGCGTCGGCGGGCTCCTCGCCGGGCTCGCAGTGACCCCCGGGGAGCTCCCAGCCCGGCGGCCACGGGCGAAGCTGGAGGAGCGCCCGGCCCCGATCCAGCGCGGCGAGCTGGGCGCCGCCCACCGGCCACGCCTCGCCGTCGATCGTCACCGACGCCAATGGCCGTCGGGGGGGTCGATCGTGGAAGAGGACCCGGGCGAACCGGCTGCTGTAGCGCCCCGCCCCACTCATCGGAGGGTCGGCTCCCAGCCCGGCCACGCACCGGGAGCGCGCCGCCCGGTGGGACTGAGGCGCCGCCCCGCCGGCCGGGACGGCCGGGGGGCCTCAATCGACGGGGACGCGGCGGGGTCGCCTGGCGCGCGGGGTGGCGGTGGGAGCGCGGCGTCCCCGCGAAGGGGCGCTCGCCGGCCGGCTGCCGTGCTCGATCAGGGCGGTGATACCGAGCACCACCTCACGCTGGGCCGCGATGAAGTGCGACGTCGCCTCCGGCGGCACCACCTGACCGAGCCGGCGGGCCGCCTCCTCGAAGAGCCGGACGGGGATGCCTCCGATGCTGTCACCCATGGTCGCCATACCTCCGAACGCCGTTACTCATGCCTGGCCGTCGGCGAACGTGACGCGCAGCAGGCCCTCGTCGAGTCTGGCCTTGCTGACCCTCTTGCCGTTGAGGATGCGGGGCAGGGAGATCTCCCGCTTGTAGGCGCCCACGGTGACGAACAGCTCGCCCTCGCTGTGGCGGACGTCGACCTCGTCCTTGGACACGAAGGGGAGCTGCAGCTGCAGCTCGTACCGCCCGTCCACCTTGCGCAGGCGCTGGGGCACGGCGTGGTAGTAGACGCGCGCCGGGTCCTCGTCGCCGAAGAGTGCCGCCGACAGCTCGGCCAGCCGATCGAGGCCGACGATCTCGTGCTCGAAGAGCTTGGACCGCCGGATCGGGATGGGGTCGAAGAGCGACTCCACCGACTCGTCGTAGCGCCTCTGGATCGCCCTCCAGGATTTGAAGTAGGTGTCGGTGACCTCCGGAGGGAGGACTCGGTTGACCACCACCAGGTCGGTCAGGTAGTCGTAGAGGCTGAGGTACGTGAAGGCGCGCTGCGCCTCCTTGAGGACCATCTTCTCGAGGTTGAGCACCAGCCGCACCGTGCAGGTCTTGGGGTCGCCGAGGATGCTCTTCATGCTCTCCAGGTCGACCAGCAGATTCCTGATGTGGACGAAGACGTCATCCGGGGGGAGCGGGATGGAGACGAATGGCTGCACCACCGGGCGGGCCACCTTCATCACCGCGCGGGAGGCGGGGAAGAGTCGCTGCAGATACCAGCGGGCGACGTCGGGAAAGGCCAGCAGCTGGAGGGTCTCGCCGGTCGGCGCGCAGTCGACCACCAGGGTGTCGAACTTGCCCTCGGCCTTGTGATGCCGGATCTGCATCAGGGAGGCGACCTCCTCCATCCCCGGGGGCGACGCCAGCTCCTCGGCGACGATGTCGTCGACGCCCTGCGACGCGAACAGCGAGCTGAGGTAGAGGCGGATCCGATCCCAGTGGCTCTCGAGCTGGTGGAGGGCGTTGACCTCCTGGCCCCAGAGGTTGGGGGCCACCGCGCGCGGCTCCTCGCCGAGGGGCATCTCCAGCGAGTCGCCGAGGCTGTGGGCTGCGTCGGTGCTGATCACCAGCGTGCGCTGGCCGAGCTGGGCGCAGCGCACGGCGGTCGCGGCGGCCACGGTGGTCTTGCCCACCCCGCCCTTTCCCGTGTAGAGGATGACCCGCATCCGTGCCGCCCCCCGGCTCAGTCGACGACGCGGCTGACGATGGCCCAGGCGATCAGGATGAGAACCACCATCAGGGCGGCGATCGTGGCGACCCGGCGCAGATCCGAGGGGACGTAGGGAACGCGGTCGAACGGGATGGCCGGGTCGTCAGAGTCCAGGGACTCCACCATCGCCGCAGCCGAGCCAAAGCGAGCGCTCCTGACCGCCTGGCGCTGCTGCCGGCCTCCCAGCGCGCTGGGAGGGGCGGCGGGCCCGATCCGCCCCACGCGGCGGCGGGCGGCGTCCGACCCGAGGGTCTGGGTGGTCGCGGCCGCGACCGGTGCCGCGCTGGGGGCGGTCTCCTCCTCCGGCGCCGCCGTCGCGGCGAGAGGCCGGGCGGCGGCGGTCGCCACCGGCCGCGCCGGTGCCGCGCCGGCCGGGCGGCGGGTGGTGGTGCGCTGCTTCTGCTTGCGGGTCTTCTTGGCCATGGTCCAAGCGCGAAGCGTACCAGGGGCGACGGAGCGAGGTGCCGAACCCGGCGGCCCGCCCGCCTGGTACCCTCGGCCGAAGATGACCTCGCAGGCACCCCCCGCCCGCCGGAGCGGGCTGTTCGATCGCTACTCGGTCCTCTTCATCACCCTGGCGGCCGCCCTCTGGGCGGCCGACGCCTACTTCCGGCCCGCCCTCGCCAAGCAGCTCTCGGCGAGCCAGATCGTCCTGGTCGAGGACCTGCTGATCAGCCTCTGCTTCATCCCCGTGGCGCGGCGCGTGGCCCGAGAGCTGCGAACAGCGTCCTGGCGGAGCTGGCTGGCGCTGGCGGTCATCGCCGTCGGCCCCCAGGCTTTCGCGACCGTCCTCTTCACTCGCTCGCTCACCTACGCCAGCAGCCCAGGAGCGCTCTCCGAGGTCTACCTCCTCTACCTGCTCCAGCCGGTCTTCGGCGCGACCATGGCCTGGCTGTTCCTCCGGGAGCGTCGCCGGCCGTTCTTCTGGCCGCTGGCGGGGGTCGCCCTGGCCGGCGCCGCCCTGATCGTCTTCTCCACCAACCCGGCGGCGCCCAGCGCTGAGCTGACCGCCGCCTTCTTCGTCCTGGGGGCGGTGATCCTCTGGGCGGCGGGCACGGTGCTCGGAAGGTACGCGCTCGCCGACATCTCCTTCGCCAGCACCTCGGCGATGCGCTTCACCCTTGCCCTGCCGGTCCTGCTGGTCCTGATGTTCACCGACCGCGGCGTGAGCGGCTTCACCCAGTACACGATCGGCCAGCTGCCCAGCTTCCTCGGCATCGCCCTGATCCCCGGGCTCGTCGCCATGGTGCTCTACTACCGCGCGCTCTCCAGCACCCCCGCCTCGATCTCGACGTTCGCAGAGCTCGGCTACCCCGCGGCCCTCTTCCTCGTCTTCTCCCTGCCCAAACCCTATGGCTACGGGACGCCCCTCCATCCTCTCGAGATCGTCGGCGCGGTGATCCTCGTGGTCGCGGTCACCAGCCTCAACTTCCTCAAGCACCGTGACGTCGTGGAGTCGCCCCGCTCGCGTGGGCGGTTTCGACTCGCGTCCGAGGCCACCGAGGGCTAGTTCGGCTCCCGTGTGGGCGCCCCGGCGGCGCAGGTCAGCCCGGGCTGCCCACCTCGGCGTGGAAGCCGGCCTCGCGCAGCAGCCCGAGTGCCCGCTCGACGGAGGCCGCATCGATGGTCAGGACCAGGGCAGCGTGGTGCGTGTCCGAGTGCTGCATGTAGAGGTCGAGGATGTTGATGTCGGCCGATCCCATCAGGGTGGTGACCTGAGCCAGCACCCGCGGGCGGTTCTCGATCAGCACGGCGATGTCCGCGTTGCGCCCGCTCTGCTCGACGAGGATGCCGCCCAGGGCCTTGTAGGCGGCGCCCGAGCCCTCGAAGTGGTGCTCGATGGCGGGGCGGTTGTCGACGTCGTCGTCGAGGCGCCGCATTGCCTCGGTGAAGGAGCTCAGGACCTCGCGGACAGCGCCCGCGTTCTCGGCGAGGATGTCCGCCCAGAGCGCCGGGTTCGCGGCACCGACCCGGGTGAGGTCGCGGAACGAGGGACCGGCGAGGGCGAGGGCGTCGGGGGAGATCTCGGAGGTGACCTGGAGGAGGGCGACGGCGAGCAGGTGGGGGAGGTGGGAGAGCGCGGCGACCATGAGGTCGTGGCGCTCGGGGTCGACCGCGGTAGGGACCGCGCCGAGGTCGTCGCGGACGAACTGAGTTACCCGCGCGTAGGCCTCGGGCAGCGTGTCTCCCGTCGGAGTGATCAGGTAGCGGGCGCCCTGGAAGAGGTCGGCGCTCGCGTTGGCGACGCCGCCAAGCTGGCTGCCCGCCATCGGATGCCCGCCGACGAAGCGGCGGATGCCCGCTGCCGCGGCGCCGCGCACGATGGCCGACTTGGTGCTGCCCACGTCCGTGACCAGCGCGTCGGTGGGCGCCAGCTCGGCGAGCAGACCCGTGATCTGGGACACGGGCGCGGCTAGGACGACCATCTCGGCACCGCGGACGCCGTCCAGGTCGGCGGGGCGGTCGATCGCACCCAGCGCCAGGGCGCGCTCCAGGGTGGCGGCGCGGTCGACGCCCACCACCTCCCAGCCGGCGCGCCGTGCCGCCATGCCGATGGAGCCGCCAATCAGGCCGACCCCGACGATCCCGAGGGTGCGGTCAGACATTGAAGCGGAAGTGGACCACGTCGCCGTCGCGGACGACATAGTCGCGGCCTTCGATGCGGTAATGGCCGGTTTCGCGGGCGTGCCCAACCGAGCCGCATTTCACCAAGTCACCCCAGTTCACCGTCTCCGCCTTAATAAACCCGCGTTCGAAGTCGGTATGGATGGTCCCGGCGGCTTTCACCGCCGTGTCGCCGGCGTGAATCGTCCACGCGCG
>DNAU01000151.1 GCA_003491925.1 Chloroflexota bacterium | reverse complement strand
CCCGGTGCGAGCCCGTCGAGGTGAGGCGTGGGCCGGTCCAGCCAGGCGACCACCCCCTCGGGGGTGAGCGCGAACCGCGCCTCGTTGACGACCCGCGCCAGGCGGCGGATCCGGGCCGCCTCTCCGGGACCGGGCCGGGCCTGGCCCTGCAGCCAGCGCTGGAGCGTCCGCAGGGAGACCCCCACCATGCGCGCGATGGCGGCCTGGGAGGTGCCCAGCGTCCCGGCCAGCCACCCGAGCAGCTCGGACGGCGAGCGGTCGGCGCCGACGGGGAGCCCCTCGGTGTACGCGAGCAGGCACTCGAGGACGGTTTCCAGGTCGTCGACGGCAGTCTCCTCGACCTCGGCGCCGGTCCTGGCGGAGCGGAGCAGCCAGCCCAGCCGCTGCTGGGCGGCGGCCAGCCGTCGTGCCACCGGGGGGACGTTCTCGATGGCGGAGTCCAGGACGGCCGCCAGATCCGGCTCCACCTCCTCCCAGCGTTCCGCCTCGGAGCCGGTCATGCCCTCCGCCTGGAGACCCGTCATCAGGGATTCGACGAGATCCCCCAGCCTGCCGAGCTCGGCCTCGGAGACCGGGCCGGCCGGGGCTACCGCGAGCATGGCACACATATGTCATATAAGTATGTCAGAGAGACGCCAACTTCGCCACCGCGCACCCGCCGTGGGAGGTTGCCCTCGCGGAGGGAGGGCTGTCACGTTTCGGGCGGTATCAGGTGTTTCGTGACGAAATATTCGTCACGAAATGCAGGCGAACTGCCGATCTCGGCAGGACCCTCGAGGCGGCGCACGCGGCCCGACAAGACGTGACGGCCTGGCCCTGCGCTGTGACTGCGGCCGGCGACGGCTGCTATCGTCGTCTCGGGTTGGCAATCACCCGGAGAGCCCCTGCACGCGGTGACCTGCCGATCGGGTCGATGAGCTTTGCCGACATCAGCAGGTGTGCTTCCCGCGATGGACATCGCCACCCGGCGCCTCCACAGCCAGCGTCTCGCCGGCGACCCGCTCGACGGGGCGGCGGAGGTCGTGGGCTGGCTGGGCGCCGTGCAGTCCCAGGACTACCCCGCGGCCACCTGGGCGCTGGGCCAGCGCACCCGCGCCGCCACCGCCGCCACGGTCAACCGGCTGTTCGACGACGGCGCCATCCTGCGCACCCACGTGCTGCGCCCGACCTGGCACTTCGTCCTCCCCGGCGACATCCGCTGGCTGCTGGCGCTGACGGCCCCGCGGATCCGCGCCGGCATCGCCGGCCGGCTGCGGGACCTCGAGCTCGACGCGGCGATCATCACGCGGGCCGAGACCGCCTTCACGACGGTCCTCGCCGGGGGCGGCCAGCTCACTCGCTCCGAGCTCGGCGAGGTCCTGCGCGCAGCCGGCATCGCCCCCGACGGGCAACGGTTGCCCCACCTGATCATCGCCGCGGAGCTGGACGCCCTGATCGTCAGCGGTCCACGCCGCGGCCGCGAGTTCACCTACGCGCTGTTCGACGGGCGGGTCCCGAGGGCGCCCGTCCTGGATCGCGAGCAGGCGCTCTGCCGTCTCGCTCACCGGTACTTTCGGAGCCGGGGTCCGGCGCAGGTGCAGGACCTCGCCTGGTGGTCGGGCCTGACCCTCGCCGAGGCCGCCCAGGGGGCGGCCGGAGCGGCAGAGATCGGGGCCGAAGCGCCGGCGGCCGGGGCCGCGGCGCCGGCGGGGTTGGCCTCCGAGCTCATCGACGGGAAGCGGTACTGGTTCGACCCCAGCAGCCGGCCGCGCTCCGCCCGGAGCGCCGCCGCCCACCTGCTGCCGAACTTCGACGAGCTCACCGTCGGGTACCGCGACCGGGCGGCGCTCGATCACCCCGACGGCCGGTTCGATCCCACCCTCTTCGCCTTCGGCAGCGTGCTCAGCAACGTCCTGGTCATCGGGGGGCGGGTCCGCGGCGCCTGGCACCGGGTCCTGAGCCGGCGGGGGGTGCGCGTCCAGGTGCGCATGCTCGACGCGCTGAGCCCCTCGGAGACGGCGGCGGTGAGCAGAGCCGCGGATCGGATGGGCGCGTTCCTGGAGCGGAGCGTCGATGTCGAATGGGTGGGGCCGCGCGAGGGCGGCGAGACCGGCTGAGCTGCGCAACGGGATGTGTGCAATCGGGCGCGGGCATCATCCGTCAGGAGTTTCACCGAGGTGTCCTCGGCGCGGACCGTTGTCCGGCGGGACTGGCACTCCTCCCCCCGCTTGCGCGAGGGGGGAATGCGGATTTCACTATGACACACTTCGTGGGATTTGCCAAGTGGGCGCTGCACCGCTGGCGGGAAGCATCCCAGTCCCTTGTGCACTCCGACAGGGCGAGCGTCATCCAGAGTTCACGGAGCTGCCATTGCCCCATGGATCTGCGCGATTCTCTGTGGGATCTCACAGATTGCTGTTGTCAATGGCCGGTGAGATCCAGGGCCCGGGCCGCAGTCCGAGATGGAGGGGCGCCATCAGCGTGTGCCGGGACCGCCGGGTGCCGGGGCGCGGGCAGCTGTGAGAGGCGGTGGGCACGTCCGCAGCGGCTGGGTGCTGCATCGTCCTCGGGCGCGGGTGCCGGGGCGAGCGACAACCTCTCGGAGCCGCCGTCGCCGTCACGGACCATCGGCCGGCGGGACTGGCATTCCTCCCCCGCTTTCGCGGGACCGAATGCCGGATCAGGATGCCACGGACATCCCGACCGCGGGAAGGGACGGAGGTCCTCGGTCGTCGGGGACCTCCGTCATTCCACGCAATGGCGCCGGGGCGCCGGCTGACAGGCTGCTATGGAATCTAGCTCGCGACCTTGGGCCGCGCCGATACCACCACCGTGGCCGCGGGCGCCGCCACCGCCTCCGACACCTCACGCGGCACGCTGCGGAAGGAGAGGAGGAAGTAGATGGCGCCGGCCACCACCATGCCGAGGAGCCAGCTGAGGTCCCCACCCCCGGTGGCGTTGGAGATCGGACCCTGGTACGAGGGGGTGTAGTAGAGGGCGTCGGTCCACATCAGCGCGGCGAACATGCCGACGACCAGGGCGACGATCGCCTTCCAGTTGATCCCACCGTTGCGCCAGTACAGTCCTCCGATCTTCTGGACCAGGCCCGCGCCGTCGTACCGTCCCCTGCGCAGGAAGTAGTCCACCATGAGGATGGCGAACCACGCTCCGAGCCAGACCAAGATGTAATCGAGGAAGCCTGAGAGGTCGGTGTAGAGGTTCCCCTTGAAGATGACCAGGCCCGTCACCACACCGCTGACGACGGTGTCGATCAGGATGCAGCCCCACCGCCTGAGCGGGATGCCGATGGCCTGCAGGGTGACTCCCGACGAGTACATGTCGATGGTGTTGATGGAGAACAGCTGCAGGATGGCGACGATCATGAAGGGCCAGAAGAACCAGTCCGCGTAGGCCGTGAACGCCGACGGGATGCCGACCAGCTCCCTTCCCGACGCGACGTGGACGGTCACCATGTAGGCGCACACCCCGAGCAGCTCGAGGAGGATGGAGGGGATAGCCGCGCCCAGGCTGGCCGACCAGAAGACCCTGGCCTTGCTCGTGTCCTTGGGCAGGTACCGCGAGTAGTCGGCCGCGTTCTCGGTCCAGCCGAGCCCGCCGGTGGAGACGATGAGCACCACGGCGGTCGTCCAGAGCCACCACGTCGTGCCGGTCTGGAGGCTGGCCCAGTGCACGTGGGGAAGCACCAGGATGGCCATCACGACAAAGAGGACGATGAAGACCAACGAGAGGTAGCGCAGCGCCGTCTTGATAGTGGCGTGGCCCAGGAACGGCATCACGAACTGCACCACGACGGCGAGGATGATGATGAGCACCTGAGCGGCGTTGCTCACGCTGGCGACGCCGGCCTTGTTGAGGATCGCGTCGACGACGAAGACCACCAGGACCAGGCCGAGGATCTCGAAACCGACCTGGGTGATCCAGTTGAAGAGGGAGGGGAGCCGGTTGCCGTTGCGCCCAAACGGAGCCCGGCTGATCATGAAGGCGGTGGTCCCGGCAAGGGGGCCCGGCAGGCTGGCGAGGCCGAGGAAGGCGTAGGCCAGGTTCCCGATCAGGATCGCCAGGATCGCCTGCGGGAAGGAGAGCCCGAAGGTGCAGATCAGGACCCCGTAGAAGAGGAACTCGACGTTCCAGACGGCTCCCGACCAGAGCCAGAAGAGGCCCATCGGGCGCATCTTCCGGTCGGACTCCGGGATCAGATCGATGCCGCGATGCTCCAGCTGAAACGCTTCGTACGCTTCCGAGGTCTCGAGCGCCTCGGCTGCCGCGCTCATGGTCTATCCACCGGTGCGACGGGTGCGGCGGTTTTGATAACCACGTACTGAGCCTCCGCTTGAAGTTTTTGACGCATACTGTCGAGCCTGCCAACGCGCGCGGAGAGACCGGCCCCAGCCTCCCTGTCCTCCCTGCGTTGCCGAAGTGTGACGCGACGGACGGCCCTCCCGCTAGGGGACTCCGGCGGTGACTTTGGAGGAGCGCGCCGGGTCGTTCGGACACCCTCCGCCGACCCTCCCGCGGGCGTCCATCCGCGCACCGAGCGCCGACGGCGACGGCGTCACCCGCCGCCCCCGGACGGCCGCCGGGGGCTCAGGCGGCGAGGCTCCGAGGCGCCGCGGGCCGCGTGCGTCCCGCGTCCGGTCCGGTGCCGGCCCCGAAACGACGCAGCCGGAGCGCGTTGCCGACCACGGTCACCGAGCTGCAGGCCATGGCCAGGGCCGCCAGCGCCGGAGGGACCACATCGAGCATGGCGAGAGGGACAAGCACCAGGTTGTAGCCGACCGCCCAGGCCAGGTTCTGGCGGATGACCCGGAGCGTCGCCCGGCTCAGCGCGATGGCGTCACCGACCCGGCCGACGTCGCCGTGGACGAGGGTGATGGCGGCCGCGGCCATCGCCGCGCCGGTGGCGCTGCCGACCGCGATCCCGACGTCGGCGGCGGCGAGCGCGGGTGCGTCGTTGACGCCGTCGCCCACCATGGCGACCGTCTCCCCTCGACCGTGCAGCTCGCCGACGAGCGCGGCCTTCCCCTCGGGGCTGAGCCCGGCTCGCCATTCCTCGATGCCGGTCTCGCGAGCCACGGCGGCCGCCGTCTGCGGCGTGTCGCCGGTGGCGAGGGTCACCCGCAACCCCATGGTCCGGAGCCGGCGCACGCCCGCCACGGCGTCGGGCCGGAGCGGGTCGGCGATCCCCAGGACGAGTCGCAGCCGGGTGTCGACGGCGACCCCCACCACGGTGCGGCCGCGGCCGGCCAGGCCGGCGATGAGGGCGTCGCCCGGCTGGGTCGGGATGCCCTGCTCGGCGAGCCAGCGCGGCGCGCCCACCAGCACCCGATGACCGTCGGCCGTCCCCGCGATGCCCCCACCGGGGTGGCTCGCCACCTCGCCCGCCACGGCCGGTGACGCGTGCCCCAGGCGCAGCTCCGCTCCGGTGACGACGGCCCGGGCGAGGGGGTGCTCCGAGCTGGATTCGACCGAGGCCGCCAGAGCCAGGGCCTCGCCGGGGTCCGCTCCGCCCACCGGGACGACGTCGACCAGCTCGGGGCGTCCCAGGGTCAGGGTGCCGGTCTTGTCGAGCACGATCGTGTCCAGGCGGTGGACCGTCTCCAGGGTCTCCCCACCCCGGATCAGCAGGCCCAGCTCCGCGCCCCGGCCGCTCGACACCATCACCGCCACCGGGGTGGCCAGGCCGAGGGCGCAGGGGCAGGCGACGACCACGGTCGCGACCGCGGGGATCATCGATGCCACCAGGCCGTGGCCGGTGAGGGCCCAGCCGGCGAAGGTCGCGGCGGCGAGGGCCAGGATGGCGGGCACGAAGACGGCCGACACCCGGTCGGCGAGACGCTGCACGGGGGGTTTCTCGGCCTGGGTGCGCTCCACCAGGCGCACGATCTGGGCGAGCACGGTCGCCGAGCCGGTCCGTTCCACCCGCATCCGCAGCGGGCTGCCACCGTTGACGGTGCCGCCGATGAGCTCGGCCCCCTCGCTCTTGGCGACCGGCATGCTCTCTCCGGTGAGCAGCGACTCGTCGACCGCACCGGCACCGCCGACCACGCGTCCGTCGGTGGGGATCGGTTCACCGGGGCGGACCAGGAGGATGTCGCCGGGCATCAGGGCGCGGGTGTCGACATCGGCGATCCGGGCCGGATCGCCCCCCTCGAGGCGGTGGGCGACGCGGGGCTGGAGGGTCGCCAGCTCCTCGATGGCCTCGCCCGCCTTGCCGCGTGCCACGGTCTCCAGGTACTTGCCGACCGAGATGAGGGTGACGATCAGCGCCGCGACGTCGAAGTAGGTGGGCTGTCCCCGCAGTGGCGGAGCCAGGGTGGCGGCCGCGGAGTAGCCGAAGGCGATGGTGGCGCCCACCGAGACCAGCGTGTCCATGGTGGTGCCGCCGTGGCGCAGGGCCCGCAGCGCCCCGCGGTGGAAGGTGGCCCCCACCCAGAAGAAGATGGGGACGGCGAGGATGAGCTGGACCGAATTGGACCAGTGGGCGGAGGGGAGGGCGTAGGCGAGGACCAGGATGGCGGCGCTGAGGCCCGCCCCCAGGCCGAGCTGGAGCTGGCGCATCCGAAGGGCGGCGCGGCGCCGGGCGCGACGGTCGCCGGCTTCCAGCGCACCCGGAGCGGCCCCGCCAAGGGCGGGTTCGACGGCGGGGGTGCGAGCCGTGTAGCCGGCCTGGCGGACCGCCTCCTCGAGGGCCGCGGTGGTGACGCCGGCTCCGGCGACGACCTCGGCCCGCTCGGTGGCCAGGTTGACGCTCGCGCTCCGGACCCCCGGCACCTCCGCGAGCGCCTGCTCCACCCGCGCCACGCAGGAGGCGCAGTGCATCCCCTCGATCTCGAGGGTGCGGGGAAGGGTGGCGCCGGGGGCCGGCCCGACCGTCATCGGGGTGTCCGGGACCGCCGTGGGCGCGCCGGCCGCGCCGGGTGGGCCGCGTCGGGCGCTGCTCCCCGGTCCGGGGCTGTCCCGGCGCCGCCGCGGTGGTGCGCCGGCGGCGCGGGGGCGGTGGTCTCCGTCGGACGGGGGAGGGGGGCGGCGGCCGCGACGGGGAGCGGGACGGGGTCGAAGCGCTCGCGGAGGTCGGTGAGGGCGCTGGTGTAGCGCAGGGCCTCCAGCAGCTCGGCGATCTTGGCGTCACCGCTGCCCGCGGTGATCGCCTCGGTGACGCAGGTCTCCAGGTGGTTCTGGAGCAGCACCCGGTTGACCCTCTCGAGGGAGGCCTGGAGGGCGGCGACCTGTTTCATGAGGTCGGGACAGTAGTCCTCGCGCTCGACCATGGCCATGACGCCGTCGAGGTGGCCGCGCACCGTCTTGAGGCGGAGCAGGGCGTCGCGTTTGTGGTCCGGCTTCATCCTGAAGCTCAGTCTACCCCTCCCGGGGTGGGGTGGGGTCATCCCTCTCTGGAGGGGGTGGCGAGATCAGGCCGGGGTCATCAGGACCAGCGGGATCGGCCGTGCGGTCCTCGCCTGGTAGTGCACGTAGCGGTTGCGGTTGACCGCGTTCATCAGGGCCATCAGCCGCGCGTAGTCGGCATCGCCGGACTCGACGACCCTGGCCTCCGCCGCGAGCTGGCGGCGGCCCACCTGCAGGCGCACCCACGGGTCGGCCCGGAGGTTCCGAAGCCAGGCCGGGTCGCGCTGGCCGCCGTAGTTGGATGCCGCCACCACCAGGGAGCCACCGTCACGGCCGTAGACGAGCGCAGCGGTGCGGGTCCGACCGGTGCGGCGCCCGGTGGTCTGGAGGAGCAGGGACGGCACGCCGATGATCCCGTGTCCGAGCCGGCCACCGGTGCGCAGGTACAGCCAGCGGTGCAGACGAGGGACGAAGGCGGGGCCGCTGCCCGTCCCCATCCAGCCGTTCAGTGTCCGGGCGATCCTCGGCACCCCGGGTTCCAGCAGCTGAGCCATCGGGCAACCTTACCCGCGCAGGGGATGGGCAGCGTCGCGGCGGGGCGCGTGCCCGCGGCGAGCCTGCGTCAACCGCCCGGCCGCCGGCCCTCCGCGGCCAGGGCATGGTCGAGCCACCGGCGCACCTGGTTCTGATGGCCCGACCACGCGGACCACGATGCGCCTGCCCAGGCGAGGACGGCCTCCGCCCGGGCCTCTGGGGCGGCCGCCGCCACGTCGCGGACGGTGACCTCATAGGCGGCCGGCAGGGGCAGGAGGGATGGATAGTCGCGATGGGTCCAGGTGCCGATCAGATGGCGCAGGCGGATACCCGGGATGCCGCGCTCCAGTGATGCGCAGAGACTCATCAGGTGCACGGCCACGGATTGCCGGTTGCGCCGGTCGTCGTTGGTCGCGTGCTGGGCGGCATAGGCATCGATCATCTGCTGGCTCGTGGTCACGCCCTCGGGGCCGACCAGCGACACCCTCCACTCCAGGAGCGCGCCGTAGACCGCCCAACAGCCGGGGGCGGCCAGCATGTACGCGTGCACCGGGCCGCCAACATCCGCCACCAGCGCGCCGCAGCCGAAGCACCGGACGTCGCTCACCAGCCGACGATACCGGCGCCCCACCCTCTCCGTCCTCCCCACCCGCGTACCAAAGCCCCTGGTGCCCCGGGCGCCTCGGGCGTATGCGGGTGGGCTGTCCGAGCCTCAGCCAGCAAGGACCCGAGGAGGTCCCGATGAGCGTGCCACCCGACGACCTGCGCCAGGCGGCCATGAAGCAGCTGCAGGAGCGGCGCGATTTCGTGCCCCATCTGCTGGCGTACGTCCTGGTCAACGCCGGGCTGATCGTGGTCTGGGCGCTCACCTCGACTCACGCGATCTTCTGGCCCGCGTTCGTCCTCGTCTTCTGGGGCATGGGTCTGGTGATCCACGCCTGGAGTGCATTCCTCCGCCGGCCGATCACCGATGCCGACGTGGATCGCTACGTCGCGCGCCTGCAGGGCGGGGGGGAGGTCGGGGCCTCGGGTGAGCGCTCGCTCTCAGGGCTGCGCCGCGCCGCTCAGCCAGGAGGACGCGGAGCGTCCCCGGGCCGGCCGGCTCGGGTGACCAGCCAGGCGGTGGCGGCCTCCAGGTGCCGTCGGATCGTCGCCTCCGCACTCGAGGGCCTGCCGCCCTCGATGGCTCGGAGCACCTCCGTGTGCTCGGCGGTGAGGTCCTCCACGGTTGCGTACTCCGTCTCCATGAGCTGAGCGAGGGAGAGCAGGATCTCGGCGGCGATGTCGCGGTGGACGGCGGCGAGCCGGCTGTTGCCCGCGCCCTCCACGATCGCCCGGTGGAACGCGAGGTCGGCCTCGACCAGATCGCGCCGGGCGGAGCCGCGGGTCAGCCGCCCCTCCGCCTCGAGGGCCCGTCGAGCCGCCTCGGGGACCGAGCGACGCGCCGCCAGGGACCGGCCCGCCTGGATCTCGATCGCCGCGCGCAGCTCGTAGACCTCGGCGAGGTCGCGCCCGGTGAGCACCCGGACGAAGACGCCGCGGTTGCGCGACTTGATCAGCAGGCCGCGGTGGGCGAGCCCGTCGAAGGCGGCACGGAGGGTGTTCCTGCCCACGTCGTACTGCCGGGCAAGCTCGATCTCCCGGAGGTGCTCGCCGGGCTGGAACTCGCCGTCGAGCGTGCGCCGCTCCAGGTCCTCCTCCAGTGCCTGGACGGTCGACACCGTTCCCAAGCGACGGAGCACGGTGGCCACGGTGTCCTATTGTGTTACAATCATCCCTCTTCCGCAAGGGTGGTGGATCCTCCTCTGTCCCGGCGGCGGGGCAGCCGTCTCGCCGCCGGGCAGTCCTCCACCCGCCGGGCAGTCCTCCCCCCGGCGGCGCACCGAGTAGCATGCCGTCCGGCCGAGGATGTCCAGGATTGCGCGGACTGAGCCGGGGAGCGGTTGGCTTCGCAGTGCCGGGTGGCTTCGCAGTGCAATGTCGCACGGGCAGGTTGCAGGGCCGAGGGGGTGGGGTGTGCCGCTCTCTCCGGTGGAGCCGCTCGGCCGAGCGCGATGAGCGGTGCCGCCCTGTCCCTGCGACCCCGACGCCGGTCCACCGAGGTGCGTGACCGCCATCGCGGGCTGCGGGGTGGGGAGCGAGGCGGGGCTCCCCGGCTGCGCCTCATCGCCGTGCTCGTGGTGATGGCCCTGGCCATCTGGCTGGTGCTGCCGGTCCCCGCCCTCACCGCGACCGTGCCCCTTCCGGGCCCGCGCCCGGCCGCCCAACCGTACCTCCCCTGGCTCACCACCGCCGGCGGGCGCATCGTCGACGCGGCGGGGCGCAGCGTCATCCTCCACGGCTTCGACGACGACGCCTTGCTCGAATCGACGCTGGCTCCCGCACCCCTGGACGCGACCGACGCCGGGCTCATGGAAGCATCCGGATTCGACGTGGTGCGGCTGCCGATCGCCTGGTCGCTGCTCGAGCCCCAGCGCGGCCACTTCAGCACCGCGTACCTCGATCGCATCGCCGCCGCGGTGGCGCTGCTCAACGCCCATCACCTCTACGTGGTGTTGGACATGCACTTCCTTGGCTGGAGCCCCGGCTACGGGGGATCGGGAGCGCCTGCCTGGGCGACCCTGTCATGGATCCCCGACATCCCCTGGGGCCCCATGCCCTCGGTGACGCGACTCCTGTCGCCGGCGATCAACGCCTCGACGGCGTACTTCTGGCTGACCTCGGACTGGCAGACGCAGTACCTGCGGACCTGGCAGTTCGTGGCCGCCCGCTTCCGCGACGACAGTGGTGTGGCCGGCTACGACATCATCAATGAGCCGCACGCCTTTCCGCTGCCCCCGCTGCGCTTCGACAAGGACGACCTCTTTCCGTTCTACGCGCGCGCCATCACCTCCATCGGGGCGGTCGACCCCAACCATCTCTTCCTCATCGAGAACGACGCCCTGGGTGACTTCCCCACCAGCGTCGTCGCCCTCTCCGCGCCCGATCTCGTCTACTCGCCGCACGTCTACACCGGCGTGCTCTTCCCGCCGACCTTCGACGGGAACCCCCAATCCCTCGACACCCACGTGAACGAGCTGGCCCGCGAGGCCGGCCAGGTGCCGGCGGCGATGTGGGTGGGCGAGTTCGGCATCAGCACCCAAAGCCCGGATGCGGCGGAGTGGATCGACGACGCCCTCGACGCCTTCGCCGATCACGACGCCGGCTGGGCGTGGTGGCAGTGGCGAGCACCCGGCCCCTGGAGCGTGCGCAGTCCCGACGGCAGGACCGTCGACATGACCCTGCTCCGGGAGCTGGCCCGCCCCTACCTCGCCGCCGCCCCCGCCGGGGTGTCGGCCGGTCAGGGCGACGGGGTCACCGGCAGGCTGGCGGTCACCGTCGCCGCCGGCCACGCTCCGGGCGTCATCGAGGTGGCGTGGTCCGACCTCACCCTGGGGCTCCCCACGGTCGTCGCGAGCTGCGCGGCTCAGCCGGCCTGGGACCCCTCCTCCTCCCGGCTGTCGCTCACCGTCCCCGCCGGTGTGGCCTGCCGGATCGAGCTGTCGGGGTCGTGATGCGCGAACCGGCCACCGCCCATCGCGACCCGGAAATCACTCATCCCCGAGCGCTAGAGTTGAGGACATCGTGAGTGCGGCGCTGGACCCGGGGCTGGTGCCCGCCGACCGGCGCCTCGAGGAGCTGAGGCTGGCGGCGGCGCTGAG
>DNAU01000321.1 GCA_003491925.1 Chloroflexota bacterium | reverse complement strand
GGGCCCGTGGTCGGCGTGGCTCGTCCTCCCATGGTGACGGTCACGTCGCCTGTCACTACCCCGGACACCAGCAGGCGCACGTACCTGACCTTCGCGTCAGTGACGAGGGGTGCCATCTCCTGGGCGGGCGGGGCTCCCTGGGAGAGGCGGCCCGGGTTCCAGGCCCCGATGGGGTTGAACTCGACTCCGTCCGAGCTGCCCAGCACGACTATCGGGCCGGTGAACGACCCGCGGCACAAGAAGCAGGTGTCCATCTCGGACCCCGTCGGCGGGACGATCGTCGACGTGTCCACCACGGGAGTGAGGCCGCTCGCTCCTGCCGCCAGGCTAGCTATGGTGCCGAACCCGTTCTCGCCCGCGCCGGAGATCCCGGACACCTCGCAGGTCACCCCGACCGCTCCGGTGGCTCCCGACCGCAGGCGCACGGAGCTGAAGGCTCCCGGGACGGTCTGCTCGATCCCCTCGGGACCTCCTGCCCCGAACGAGGCCACCGACACGAACGTCTGTCCGTCCTGGCTCCCCAGGAGGTCGTAGTACCCCTCGTAGGTGCCCGACAGCTGGACCGTCTTCGGACCGACGACGGCCGACACGTCGACGGCGGGGCCGTCTCCCGAGTACGGGACCGGGACGCTGACCGAGGCGATCACGGCCGCCTCGATCCCGCCCGCTCGGCGCGGCCGCCGGGCTGAGGCATAGCGTTAACTTTGGCAGACACCCAGGGCATCTAGCCTAAGCAGAAACCCACTTCCCGGTCCTGTCAAAGTTTATCGAGTCTCCCGGCCCCGTCGTGACGCGATGGGGGATCTGAAGCGACGAGTCGCGGCGGGGCTCGGCGACCTGACCACGTCCGAGACTCGGTAGGTCTTACCACCCGGACGGTGAGGTCCGCCCGCCCCCGGCGAGCGGCGCGCGCGATCTTACCGACCTCGGCCTCGTCCTCGAGGAGCCGAGCGACCTCCGATCCTCGCCAGCGCACCTCGGCCTCCCTCACCTAACGAGCCGGAGCGGTCGGGTCGAAGTCGACCACCTCGGGCGGCAGGCCCTCGAACCCGATCCTCTCGATGATCACGTTCAGCTTGTCGACGTCCCTGGTCTCCATCTCCGCCAGGTTGTTGAACCTGTCGATCATCTGGGACGTGCTCGAGCCCATGACCTCGGGGTGGTCGGCGTAGTGCTTGGCCGTCTTCGCGTACTCTTCCGCCCGCCCCGCGATCACGTTTATCCGGTCCTGGAGGCCGGCCAGCACGGCCTCCTTCCGGTGCACCTTCAGGAACTCGCGTACCTCCGCGGCAGCTCCTTGAGAAGCGGACAGTGAGTCTCCCAGCGGGCGGTTGTAGAGCCAGAACGTCGACAGCGTCCCGCACATCGTGTTGATATCTTTCTTGGTCCACCTCATGCGGCTCTCCAGAACCTCGTCTTCGGTACCCCCGGGACCCAGACTTCCCTCTTCCCCTCCCGTCTCCTCCTCTCCGCCAGGTCGGCGGAGCTGAGGTGGTACCCTGCGTACCGCGCGGGGTCGGCGAGGTAGAGGGCGTGCAGCTTGTCCTGAGCGTCCGGGGCGTCCCACTGGGTGGCACCCTCGACGAAGTCGGGCACGCGGCCGGCGACTATCGCGCGGGCGAGCTCCAGGGTACGCGCCGTGGGGCCCGTGGAGGTCGCGGCGTAGTGGTTCTCAACCTGGCTGCCGAAGCGGCCGCGGGGGGCGAGCAGGCGGAACAGCTTGCCCGCGTCGCCGCCGACCTTGTTCCAGGCCGCGCGCCCGACGGCCAGGCGTCCTTTATCGTCGTGCTCTTCGCTCTGCATCATGGAGGCGAGGGCGTACGTCGCCAGGGGCACCCCAGCAGCGGCCGCCAGGCCGCGGGGGTCGGCCTCGACCAGTCCCCTGCCGTCCGCGCGGTGGAGCCGGTACTCGACGGGCGGGAGGAGCGACCGCAGGAGGCCGGCCGCGGCCACCCCGCCGGCGATCCCGGCGACGTAGAACCACGGTTTGCTCACGCGGGGCAGGTCCACGGCTACATCTTACATTGTAACGCGAGCCAACCTGAAACTTCTTTCTAACCTACCGCGAGATGACGGAGATTCAGTACACATCTTTTCGGTTGCCGATCCGCAACACGTGTATGACGATCTCTTGGTCCAAGATGTCGACGATGATCCGGTAGTCTCCCGTCCTGTACCGCCAGCAGTCGCCCCAGTCAGATCCCCTCAAGGCTTTGCCCACCGATCTGGGGTCGTCGAGGGTCGAGATCCGGTCAACCAAGTAGTCCCTGATCCTTCGTGCTTCGTGACCGTCGAGCTTGCGCAGGCACCTAACAGCCTGCGGAGAATACTGCAGCTGCCACGACATGGCTCCTACCAGCCCAAGAGCTTATCTACTTCATCCTGAGAAAGCAGGACCCCGCCCGCCAGGATCTCGTTTCGACTCTGATCGGCTAGGTATATGTCCTCCATGTCCTCGAAGTTCTGAGCGAGCGCCCTCTGTACGTAGAACGATTTCGTGCGTCCGGTCTTCTTCGCCAAGGAGGCCAGCTTCTTCTCCATCTTCGCGGGCAGTCTTACGGACAGCATGAGATCACCTCGGTAATACAAGTATGACACTCCCGAACCGGCCTGTCAACCTCGACGACGCCTCCAAGATCAAGAGGTCGGCTGGGACGAGATCGGCGCCTGCCAGATGCCGTCCGGGTGGCCCGCCACCGCGAGCGCCTTGACGGTGGCCGGGCCTGGTACCCCGTCGGCGGTGGCCACCCCCAGCTGCGCCTGCCGCTCCTTCCAGACGGTCAGGTCCTGCCCGGCGCCGAAGTCGAGCCGCTCGCAGCCTGCTGCTACCAGCGAGGCCATGAGGGCGTCGCCCGGGTCGCCCTCGCCGCGGTTGGCCGTCAGGTCGCGGTGCCCCACGATCCCGACCACGTCGCCCAGGGGCACGCTGTCGTGGGCCAGGGAGTCGACGAACCTGAGCAGGGGCTTGCCGGCGTAGGGAGTGGGCACCTGCCACTGGATGGGCACGGGCATGAGCCGGCAGATCTCGAGCACGAGCCGGGCCGCCACGTCGAGCTGGGACTGGTACAGCTCCGCCTCGGCGTGTCCCTGCACCACCTCCACCCCGACCGAGCACCCGTTGGCCCGCTCGGCGTGGTACGTCGCATCGCTGAGCAGGTCGGCGCAGCAGTAGGCGCGCCCGTCGAAGTCGACGACGAGGTGCGCCCCGCCCGGCCGCTTGGGATCGCTGGTCCACGACGCGACCACGCGCTCGCCTCCTCCTGACGGGGGCCCGAACCCGGGCTTGATGACCTGCGGCCGCAGGTCGCTCCCTCCCGGTATGCCGCCCGTCGTGTGCACGACCACGAGGTGCACCCAGGCCCGCTCGCGCGAGCTCCGGAGGCGCTTGTCGTAGGAGGCCAGCCGCAGGGCGGGGTCGTCGAGGAAGCTCGTGACGTCGACGCCGGGGACCGGCACGCGCTGGTTACCGATGACGAGTCCAGATCCCATGCCGGGCATGATATCACGAACGTACCGGGCGCTGTTCGACTAACTCGCCGAGTCGGCAGAAGTAGCAGTCGTCGCAGAGCCAGCCGTGCTCCGTGCGGCGACATCGCAGGCGCGCCTCATCCTGGT
>DNAU01000035.1 GCA_003491925.1 Chloroflexota bacterium | reverse complement strand
GGCACGGCCCGAGCCTCATGAGCTTGCTGAGCGTCCGCGACCTGACCGTCTCCTTCCCCACCTCCGACGGGGTGGTGCGTGCGGTCCGAGGGCTGTCCTTCGACGTCGAGGCGGGGCGGACGCTGGGCATCGTGGGCGAGACCGGCTCCGGCAAGAGCGTCACGGCGCTCAGCCTTCTCGGGCTGAACCCCGGAGCCGACATCCGTGGCTCCGCGATGTTCGAGGGCCGGGACCTGCTGGCGATGAAGCCGGATGAGATCCGACGGATCCGTGGGGCCGAGATTGCCATGATCTTCCAGGACCCGCTCTCCAGCCTCCACCCCTTCTACCGGGTGGGCTGGCAGATCACCGAGGCGATCCGCACCCACACCCGGGTGAGCCGTGGCCAGGCGATGCGGCAGGCGGTGGAGCTGCTCCGCCTGGTGAGCATCCCCCAGCCGGAGCGCCGGGTGCAGGCGTTCCCCCACGAGCTCTCGGGAGGCATGCGCCAGAGGGCGATGATCGCCATGGCCCTGGCGCTCCGACCCAAGCTGCTGATCGCCGACGAGCCGACCACGGCCCTGGACGCGACCGTCCAGGCTCAGCTCATGGAGCTTCTCGGCGGCATGCAGCGGGAGCTGGGGATGGCGATGATCGTCATCACCCACGACCTCGGTCTGGTGGCCACCGTGGCCGACACCGTCCTGGTCATGTACGCGGGCCGCGGCGCCGAGAGCGCGGATTACCGAACCATCTTCAGCAGCCCGCACCACCCCTACACCCGCGGTCTCCTCGCCTCGATCCCGGGAGCCACCGGGAGCGGCGGGCGGCTGGTGCCGATCGTGGGACAGCCGCCGAGCCTGATCCGGATCCCGAGCGGCTGTGCCTTCCATCCCCGCTGTCCCTTCGCCATGGACGCCTGTGTTCGCGAGCAACCCACCCTTGCCCCGGTGAGTGGCGGAGAGGGGCACTGGTCGGCCTGCTGGCTCCCGCCCAGCGCGGTCGGCGTCGGCGCGGACGCCGACGCCGACCGGAGACGTTATGTGGCGAGCCGGCGGGGGCCGGCAGCCCTCCGGCTCCGCGGCGTCGCGGCGGCCGCCGCGGGGGGCGTCCTCCATGCCTGAGCCAGTCCCGGTGGAGCTCCCTCCACCCGGCGGGGAGACGCCGCCGGCCCACCGGCCCTCGGCCGAGACCCTGCTCCGGATCGAGAACGTCGTCAAGCACTTCCCGATCAAGCGCGGCATCTTCTTCAAGCGCCAGATCGGCAGCGTCCAGGCCGTGGAGGGCGTCAACCTCGAGGTCCATCGAGGGGAGACCCTCGGTCTGGTCGGTGAGACCGGCTGCGGGAAGTCGACCCTGGCCCGCTGCATCACCCGGCTCCACCCCCTCACCTCCGGCCGGGTCGTATTCGACGGGGTGGACATCAGCCGTCTCTCGGTGCGCCAGATGCGTCCCTACCGGCGCCGGATGCAGATGATCTTCCAGGACCCCTACGGCTCTCTGAACCCGCGCCGCCGGGTCGGCTCCATCATCGGCGACCCGCTCGCCATCCACGGCGTGGCCGAGGGCTCCGAGCGCAAGCGGCGGGTGCAGGAGCTGATGGAGACCGTCGGCCTCAATCCCGAGCACTACAACCGCTTCCCCTCCGAGTTCTCCGGTGGCCAGCGGCAGCGCATCGGGGTGGCCCGAGCCCTCGCCCTCCGGCCTACCCTGATCGTCTGCGACGAGCCGGTGTCGGCCCTGGACGTCTCGGTCCAGGCCCAGATCATCAACCTGCTCGAGGACCTTCAGGGAGAGTTCGGCCTCACCTACGTCTTCATTGCCCACGATCTGGCCGTCGTCGAGCACGTGAGCGACCGGGTGGCGGTCATGTACCTGGGCAAGGTGGTGGAGCTCGCCGACACCGCCGAGCTGTTCGGCTCCCCCCGCCACCCGTACACCGCCGCCCTGCTCTCGGCGTCGATGGTCGCCGACCCCGAGAAGGCCCGCGCCTCGCACCGGGTCGTCCTCTATGGCGACGTTCCGTCGCCCATCAACCCCCCCACCGGCTGCCGCTTCCACACCCGCTGCCCCAAGGCCCAATCCATCTGCTCGGCGGAGGAGCCACCCCTCGAGGTGAAGCCGGGAGATCCCGCGGGCCACTTCACCGCCTGTCACTTCCCGGTGCAGCGCGGCGAAACCCTGGTGGGGGCCACTCCCGAGTTCCACCAAGCGGCCGCCGGCTTCGTCGCCATCTCGCCGGGGACGGCTGCGGAGGGCGGCGGATGAGCCTCGCGCCACTCGAGACGACCACCGGCCGCCCCGAGGAGACGTCGTTGGAGGCCGTGGAGGCCGCCCAGGCCATCGAGGGACGGAGCCCGTTCCGGCTCGCCCTGGCCCGGCTGCGCACCGACCGGATGGCGATGGTCGCTCTCGGAATGATCGTCCTGATGGCGCTTCTCGCCATCGTTGCGCCGGTCATCTCGACGCTGACCGGCCACAACCCGTACAACCCCGACCTGGTCAACGGGACCAACTCCTTCGGTCAGCCGTACGGCCCCGGCCAGGCGGGTTTCATCCTCGGCTCCGACAACGTCGGGCGCGACGTCCTGGTCCGGATCGCCTACGGGGCCCGGATCTCGCTGCTGGTGGGGGTGCTGGCCACGCTCATCGCCACCATCGGCGGCACCATCCTCGGTCTGGTCTCCGGCTACTTCGGGGGCTGGATCGACGCGGTGCTCGCCCGGCTCATGGACACCGTCCTCTCCTTCCCCTACGTGCTGCTGGCGATCGTCCTGGCCGCCGTCTTCAGCGCCAGCCTCCCCCTGACCATCGGCGTGATCGCCTTCTTCTCCTGGGCGGCGATCGGCAGGATCGTGCGCGGCCAGACGCTGTCCCAGAAGGAGAAGGAGTACGTCGAGGCCGCCCGCTCCATCGGTGCGGGGAGCTTCCGGATCATGTTCGTCGACATCCTCCCCAACCTCATCGCACCGGTGATCGTGCTGGGCACCCTACTCGTTCCCACCGCCATCGTCTTCGAGGCCACGCTGGACTACCTTGGCGTGGGTGTGGGGCCGCCGACCCCGACCTGGGGCAACATGCTCGCCGATGCCCAGGGTTCGGCGGGCTTCGGGGCCTGGTGGTTCTGGATCTTCCCGTCCGTCGCCCTGCTGATCACGACCCTCGGTTTCAACCTGCTCGGGGACTCGGTGCGCGACGCCCTCGACCCGCGGACGGAGCGCCTCTTCGCGATGCGCCGCAAGGTGAGGGCCACTGCGGGCGGACCCGGCGGCTCAGCCCCCGCCGGCTCCGACCCGCTCTCCAGTGAGCCGGCCCCCTCATGACCCGGTTCCTCATCCGGCGCGTCCTGCAGGGGATCGTCACCCTCTGGGCCATCGTCAGCCTCGTCTTCGTCCTCTTCTTCATGGCCAGCCCCGACCCGGCCCGCCTGCTCGGTGGCAAGGCGGCGACCCCGAGGCTGATCGAGAGCATCCGGGTCGCGCTCGGGCTCAACAAGCCGCTCTGGCAGCAGTACCTGAACTACCTGGGCCGGCTGCTCCAGGGCAACCTCGGGGAGTCGTACAAGCTCCACGAGCCGGTCACCACGCTGCTCGGCCAGTGGGTGCCGATCGACATCTCCCTGGCGGTGGGCGCCAGCATCATCTGGCTTGTCCTCGGCCTCAGCGTCGGCATTCTCGCCGCGCGCCGCCCCCGCAGCGTTTGGGACCGGAGTGCCACGGTCTTCGTGCTCACCGGTCTCTCGACCCCCACCTTCATCCTGGGGCTCCTCCTCCTCTACCTCTTCTTCTACATCCTCAACACGCACGGGATTACCATCTTCCCGGGGGCGGGCACCTGGACCCCGTTCCACGTCAACCCCTTGCAGTGGGCCCGCGACCTGATCCTTCCCTGGCTCACCCTGGCGCTGATCACGGCGGCGACCTACGCGCGACTCTCGCGCAGCTCGCTGCTCGAGACCCTGGGTGAGGACTACATCCGCACGGCCCGCGCCAAGGGGCTCTCGGAGCGGCGCATCGTCTACCGCCACGCGCTCCGGGCGGCGATCACCCCGATCGTGACCCAGTTCGGCATCGACCTGGC
>DNAU01000262.1 GCA_003491925.1 Chloroflexota bacterium | reverse complement strand
GCCCAGCGAATAGATGTCGGCCCGGGCGTCGGCCTGGTGCGTGTCGAGCGATTGCTCGGGGGCCATGTAGTCGCACGTGCCCATCACCTGGCCGGTGGTGGTCAGGCGTTCCGGGCCGCCCAGGGCAGCGTCGGCCCCGGCGATGCGGGCCAGCCCCATATCCAGAATCTTGACCGTGCCCTTCCTGTCCAGCAGCAGATTGCCCGGCTTGATGTCGCGGTGGACAATGCCCTGTTCGTGGGCACACTGGAGTCCGCGGGCCGCCTGCAAGACGCACTCGACCGCCTCGCGGACGCCCAGCGGCCCGTGCTCCTTGACGATGGTGGCCAGGTCGCGGCCGTCGACGTACTCCATTGCCAGGTAGTGCATGCCCTGGTGCTCGTCGGCGTCGTGGGCCGTGACGATGTTGGGATGCGAGAGATCCGGGCGCGGAGGCCATGGCCCAAACCCTGGCCCAATGGAAAAAAGCCGGCCTTTGGCCCGCCCACCCCGTCGGCCTGAACCTCGGCAAATCCAAATCCACCCCTCTGGCCCGCGCCGCGGAAGATTACGCCAACTCCTTCCGTCTCCTCCGTCCCCACGCCGATTTCTTCGTCGTCAACGTCAGCTCCCCCAACACCCCCAACCTGCGCCAACTCCAGGACAAAGCCGCCCTGGACGAAATCCTCGCCGCCCTCCAGCAAATCCAGCAAGCCCCCGCCTCGGCCAATGCGCCTCCGCCACGCCCCATCCTCGTCAAAGTCGCCCCCGACCTTTCCTTCGAGGCGCTGGATGAAATCCTGGAATTAACCGGCCCGCGGCATGTGGCCGGCATCGTCGCCACCAACACCACCATCACCCGCCCCGATACTAGCGACCCGCAACTCCGGCGCGTCTATGCCGCGTCGGGCGGATTAAGCGGCCGCCCCCTCTGCGCCCGCAGCACCGAGATCGTCCGCCATCTTTGCCGTCAAACCCGCGGCGCCCTGCCCATCATCGGCGTCGGAGGCATTTTCAACGCCGCCGACGCCTGGGAAAAAATCACCGCCGGCGCCTCCCTGGTCCAGGTTTACACCGGCATGATTTATGAGGGGCCGTCCATCAACAGGCAAATCGTCAACGGCCTGCGCCGCCGCCTGGCCCTGGCCCAGGCGCTCGCCCATCGTCCCGCCCTCTCCCTCTTCGACGAGCCCAGCGCCGGGCTGGACCCGGACGGTGTCGCCGTGATCACGGCCGCGCTCCGCGCCCGCGCGCTGGCGGGTCAGAGCAGCGTGGTGGCGAGCAACGATCCCGAGTTCGTCGCCGGGGTGGCCGACCGCGTGGCCATGCTCCACCAGGGCCGCTGCCTGCGGGTTGCGCCGCTCGAGGAGCTGCTGGCCGAGGTGCCGCGCCGCCGGATCGTCGAGCTGCGAGTCGGCGACGAGGGGGCGCAGGCGGCTCTGACCGTTGCGGTGGCGGAGCGGGTGGCGAGCCTCCCCGGGATCCGGCTGGTCTCCGCCGCAGGTGGGCTGGTGATCGCCGAGCTGGAGGAGGACGCCGCCCTCTCCGACCTGGTCGCCGCCGCCGATGCGATCGGATCGGGGGTGCGGAGCCTCGAGGTGCGGCGCCCCGATCTGCGCGAGTGCTTCCATGCCCTGGTCGGACGCGACGGGGAGGCCGAGCCGCCCGCCCCGGCCTCGGGGGGAGCCAGATGAACGCGGCGGTGGCCATCCGGCGCACGGCCGGTCCGGCGGCGGCCCCTCGGCAGGCGGTGCTCGCCCGGCTGATGCCTCGCGGCACCCTCGGCCGGGAGCTGCTGGTGGTCTACGCCCGGCGCCGCTCGCTCGCCCTCAAGGTCGGCATCCCGCTGGTCCTGGCCCTGCCGCTCATCGTCGGCGGGGCGCCCACCTTCTGGGCGGGGATGCTGCTCACCGTGCTGACGGCGATGGTCGGGGCGGTCGGGACCGCGGTCACCCTCGCTCGGGCCCGGCAGTCGGGGCTCCTGGTCCGGCTCGCCCTGGTGCCGCGCCCCGGCTGGCGGGTGGTGGGGGGGGTGGTCGGGGCGGGAGCGTTGGTGGACCTGATCCAGCTTCTCCCCGTGGTCCTGCTGGTGGCCATCGCCGGCGGCGCGACCCCCCTGGAGTGGGCGGGCCTGGTCGTCGCCGTGCTGGCCGGGCTGCTCACCGGAAGCCTGCTCGGCTGTGTCGTCGCCTGCCTCGCCGGCGGTGTCGGCGAGGTCCTCCTCGACGTCTGCGTCCTGCTCGCGCCGCTGCTCTTCTTCGGGGGCCTCTTCACCGGAGTGCCCCGCCAGGGGTGGGGCTGGACGGTCGCCATGATCGACCCCTTCGGCCAGCTCGGCAGCGCCTTCATCGGAGCCCTGGGCGGAACGCCGGCCTTCTCTCCGGCCACCGTCCTGCTGGTCAGCGCCGCCGCGATCGTGGTCGTCCTGGCCGGGGTCGGCCTGCTCAGCCGGCCCCTCCTGGAGCGCCGCTGAGGCGATCGCCGGCCGTGCTCCGAGGTGACCTCTCGCCCGCGGCGGCGTCGCGCCGCAGCCACCGGCCTCCCGCCCCGCTCGTCTCCGCCGCCCTCGCCGCCCTGGCCACTCTGGTCGCGGCCTGCGGCGGCCAGCCCACCATCTCCGCCGCCCAGGTGGGAGTGCCCAGCGGTGGTCATCCGCGGACCCTGGCCTCCGCCACCTACAGCACCAGTCCGGACGGGGGCATCTACGTCAACCCCGACCCGATCCACGTCACCCTGATGGGGCGCATCCCGATGGGCCCACTCGCCGAGCAGCTCCATGCCCAGAAGGCGTGGGCGCCGCTGGCGGGCCTGGGCGATCTGACCGCCGTCGGCTTCCGGCTCACCAATGCCGGTCTGGCGGGGAGCAGCCCCGAGCTCGACGACCTTCAGATCGCCTCCTCGTCCTGGGCCACCTGCGAGGCCGGCGCGGCGGCCGCGCTCTGCCCCCCCGGGGTGAGCAGGTCGACCTTCAACCAGTTCTACTACCCGGCCTACCCGCTCGCCGGGCTCAGCACGGTGGCCATCGATGGCAGCTGCTCGGTGAGCGTCGACCCCGGCCAGACGGTGACCGTGATCCTGATCTACCCGCCGATCCGGAGCACCGCGTACGTGACCTGGGGTGAGTACGGCACCTTCGCCGTCGCCCTGCCCCTGGGCGGGGCGGTCACCGACGCCACCCAGCTGCGTGCCAATATCTGCGTGCCTCCCGACACCACCCAGGGCACATGATCCCGCTCACGGCCCGCGACCATCCCCCGACCCGGGGCCGCTCCCCGGCGGCCGGCGACGATGACTCGGCCTCCGACGGCGATGAGGGCTGGGCCGCCGATGCCGACGAGGGCGCGGCCGCGGAGACCTCCCCCGCGAGCATCCCCCTCTGGCGGGTGCACATCCCCACCGTGGACGAGAGCTGCGTCCGGGTGCGCTGCCGCCAGCCCGTCGGCGCCGGTCCCTGGCCCCTCAGCATCGCTCTCNNTGGCGGGTCCACATCCCCACCGTGGAGGAGAGCTGCGTCCGGCTGCGCTGCCGCCGGCCTGCCGGAGCCGGTCCCTGGCCGCTCAGCAGCGCGCTCACCGAGCTCGGCCGGCTGGGGCTGCGCGTCACCGAGCGCTTCCGCAGCCTCGGCACGGGCCGGGGCCAGCCGCTCATCCACGCCCAGGAGGCGAGCTGGCGCGGGCTGGCGGTCCATCTCGAGTCGCTGGTCACCTCGGGTGGGGCGGTGGTCGAGGCGGCCCTGGCGCTGCCCGGCATGGACGAGGTCGTGCTCCGGGTGGACGAGGACTCGTGGTGGGAGCTGGTCGACGTCTTCGCGGCCGCGGCGGACGCCACCCACGGCGCCCTGGTGGACGGGGAGCCGGTGGATCTCACCCCGCCCGCATCGCCGCGCGGCTGGCGGCGGCGCATCGGCGACCATCTGGCGCTCCTGGTCCCCTCCGGCACCGACGCGGGCTGGGCACCGGCCGGGAGCCTCTACACGAGCCTGCCCTCGAGCCGGCTCGAGGTGGTGCTGCGGTGAGCCGGTGGGCTCTGGTCGCGGGCCAGCCGTCGGGCGCGCTCGGAGCACTGGTCAGCGTCCACGAGCGGCTGGGTGACGCCCTCCTGATCGTGCTCGCCGCCGGGGTGGTGCTCGGCGCCCTGGCGGTTCGCAACGGCAGCCTGCTGCCCACCGTCCGGTCGTACCTCTGGCTGGCCTTCGCCGCGGTGGTGCTGCAGGGGGTGGGCGGGATCAGCCTTCTGATCGCCGGGCAGCGCCCCGCCGAGGGGCTCCACCTCATGTACGGTCCGCTGACCCTGGTCACCCTCCCGCTCACCCTCCTCTTCAGCCGCGGGACGGCCCCGCGCCGGGAGGCGTGGACCCTGGTCGCCGGCTTCGTCGTGGCCCTCCTGCTGGCGTTCCGCGCCGTCTCGACCGGCTGAGCCAGGGTCAGGCTGGGACGGCCTCGGAGCCCCCCGGCCCGAGGGTCCGGTGGGCCGGCAGGCCGGCGGCGCAGGCGGCCGCGGCGAGCAGGCACAGGCCGGCGCCGCCCAGGAAGGGGAGCGGCGGGCCGATCCCGTACAGGGTGCCGAGCACCCCCGCGCCGAGGGCCCCGCCGCCGGCCTCGAAGAACCCCCCGAGGCCCATGGCGCGCCCGCGGATCGCCGCCTCGGCGGAGTCGCTGACCACCGCGTAGAGGGTGGGCTCCACGACCACCCAGGCCACCGCCTCCACCGTCCCCACCAGGAGGATCGGATAGATGCTGCGCAGCAGGGGGTAGGTGGCCGCGCAGGCTGCGCCCACGACGAGCGCCGTGGGGACCAGCGCCCGCCGGTTGGCCCGGTCGCTGAGCCTCCCGGCGCGCCCGGCGAGGAGCAGGATCGGCACCGCGAAGAGGGAGATGGAGAGCCCGATCACCAGGCTGTCGTAGCCGCGGGCGCTCAGGTACTGGGGCCAGACGACGTCATACATGTTGAAGAGGGCGCCGACCGCGGCCAGGGTGGCGGCCGGCAGCAGCAGCGACCGGCGCGCCCACCACCGGGGTGGGGCAGGGCCGGCCTCGGGCGAGCCCGGGCCCGGGCCCACCTCCGCGCCGGCTGCCTCCTGGGGATCGGGGAAGCGGCCCGAAGCGCCCGGGTCGCCCACGATGGAGCCGGGGATCCCGCGGGTCTCGGGCATCCGGGCCAGGGTGCCGAGCCCAACCAGGACCGAGACCCCCGAGGCCGCGAAGATCCCCGAGTACTGCCAGAGGGCGATGGCTCCGCCCAGCGCCGGGCCGACCAGGAGCCCCACCATCTCGCAGGCCTGGAGCTGTGCGTAGCGGCTGCCCCGGTGCCCGGCCGGAGTGAGATCGGCAAGCGCCGTCCGGAGCGCCGGGAGGTAGGCGCCGCTGGCCGCGCCCTGTCCCACCCGGAGCAGGGCCAGCAGCCAGAGTGGCCCCAGGTTCGCGAAGAGGGCGAAGGAGAGGACCGCGAAAGCCAGCCGGCTCCCGATCAGCACCGGCTTGCGGCCGACCCGATCGACGAGGTGGCCGGCGGGCACCTGGGCCAGGGTGTTCGAGACCAGGGGGCCGGCCACGAAGAGGGCGATGTCGGCGGAGCTGCCGCCGTGGGCCCGGACGTAGAGCGGCACCACCGGGAAGAGGGCGGCGATGCCCGCGAACATCACGAGTTGGGCGAGCAGCAGGCGGTGAACGGGCTCCAGCCGGCGGGTGAGCAGGGCGCGGATCAGCTCCAGCACGGCCGCCCATGATCGCATCAGGCCTCCCGGGCGACGGGCCTTCGCCGCCCGGGCCGGCTCCGCCGGCTGTGATCGGATTGCTGCGGGCGGTGACGGAGGCGTGACGCTGGAGCCGCTCTCGCGTCGTTCGGCGCCCCTACTGTCAGGGTGCCATGTTCGTCTCCGCGCGCGGTCTCAGGCTCCGGCGCTGGCAGCTCGTCTCCGCCGTCCTGGCGACGGTGGCGGGAGCCGGCGCCCTGGTCGGCTGGGGAGTCCTGGGCGCCTGGCAGGGCCTGACCGAGAACCCGACCAACACCGTCGCCGCGGTGACCGCGGCCGCGGTCCCGGTCGCCTCCCTCCACTGCAGTGGCGGCTCGACGCCCTACGCGTCCTGCAACGACACCTCCGGCACGGTGACCCTCTCCTGGACGGCGGTCAGCGGCAGCCCGGGGATCACGGTGGAGCGGGCGACCTCGCCGACCGGCACCTACGCGACCATCGCCACCCTGGCCGGAACCGCGACCACCTACACCGACGCCACCGCCGCCTACAACACCCAGTACTACTACGAGGTCTTCTCGGGGCCACCGGGCTGGGTGGCCACCCCCAGCGTCGACATGGCGTTGTCGCTGCCACCGACGGGGGGCACCGATGACACCATCGGCACCGGCGGCACGGCGTTCACCGCCGCCAACCTCACCGCCATGGCGGCGGCGGGCGGCACCACCTACACCACCACCAACAACTGGGGCGCCGCCGCCACCCTGCTCGGCGGCCAGTCCCCTGACTGGATGGGCTGCGCCAACACCAGCCAGTGCTGGACGTACACCTACCAGGGGTACGTCTGGGCCAGCACCAACGGCGGCGCCACCTGGACCGAGGAGACCACCCCGTCGCACCCGGTCTGGTACGGGGGCTGGTTCGTCAACGCCAGCGACGGTTGGGCGGTGGGGGCGGCCGGCACCATCGTGGCGACCACCAACGGCGGCACCACCTGGACGGCGCAGACCTCGGGTTCCACCCAGGTGCTCAACGCCATCGACTGCGTCTCGACCACCCAGTGCTGGGTCGTGGGAGCCAACGGGGTGATCCTGGTGACCGCCAACGGCGGCACCACCTGGACGGCCCAGACTGCGGGGACCACCCAGGTGCTCAACGAGGTGAGCTGTGTCTCGACCACCCAGTGCTGGGCGGCCGGAGCCGCCGGGGTGATCGTCGCCACCACCAACGGGGGCACCACCTGGACCGCCCAGACCTCCGGGACCACCTACGACATCTGGGGCTTCGACTGCCTCTCCGCGCTCAACTGCTACGCGGTCGGTTCGGAAGGGACGGGCGGCGCGGGCTATCTCCGGGAAACCACCAACGGCGGTTCGAGCTGGTTCGCGCCGGTCGCCACCCAGTACCTGCAGTGGACCTTCACCCCCGCCGTGGCCAGCGGGGCCCCGGTGACCTCGGCGGTGGTGACCCTGGTGTCCGACGCGAGCGCCACCCCGGGCGCCGGCACCACCACCTACATCGAGGTGTCCGCCAACAGCGGCTCCACCTGGACCGCCTTCTCGACCGCCAACGAGACCACCACCATGGCCACGCAGACCATCTCGGTGGTCTCGGTGATCAACAGCGCCACCGCCGTCTCCGGTCTGGAGCTCCGCTACGTGGTGAGCAACGGCAGCGCCTACAAGAGCACCTTCGACCTGGTCCACGTCGACATCAACTGAACGAGGCGGCGCGCCCCGCTTCGAATACGATGCCCGGCGTGCCCCCGGTCCGCCGCGACGCCATCCGCAACTTCTCGATCATCGCCCACATCGATCACGGCAAGTCCACCCTGGCCGACCGCCTGCTGGAGCGGACCGGGACGGTCGCTCCGCGGGACATGCAGGCTCAGGTGCTCGACACCCTGGACCTGGAGCGGGAGCGGGGCATCACCATCAAGGCCCAGGCGGTCCGGATGGAGTACACGGCGCGGGACGGCCGCACCTACGAGCTCAACCTCATCGACACCCCCGGTCACGTGGACTTCGCCTACGAGGTCTCCCGGGCACTGGCCGCCTGCGAGGGCGCGATCCTGGTGGTCGACGCCACCCAGGGGGTCGAGGCCCAGACGCTCGCCAACGTCGACCTCGCCCTGGAGCACGACCACGAGCTGATCCCGGTGATCAACAAGATCGACCTCCCGGCGGCCGACCCCGAGCTGGTGCGCCGCGAGATCCAGGAGGTCGTCGGCCTTCCCGGCTCCGGCGCCATCCTCGCCTCGGCGCGCGACGGGACCGGGGTCGACGAGATCCTGGAGGCGGTGGTGGCCCGGGTGCCCCCGCCCCGGGGGGACCCCGAGGCTCCGCTCACGGCCCTGATCTTCGACGCCAAGTACGACGCCTACCGGGGAGTGGTCGTCTACGTCCGGGTGTTCGACGGCTCGATCAGTCCCGGCGAGCGGATCCGGATGATGGCGACCGAGAAGGAGTTCGTGGTCGACGAGGTCGGGGTCTTCCGTCCGGTGATGACCCCGACCGGCGGGCTCGGCGCGGGCGAGGTCGGCTACCTGATCGCCTCGATCAAGAACGTCCGCGACTCCAAGGTCGGCGACACCGTCACCCTGGCCGAGCGCCCGGCGGCCGCGGCGCTCCCCGGCTACCGCAGCGTCACCCCGATGGTCTACGCCGGCATCTTCCCCATCGACTCGGACGACGTCCAGGAGTTGAAGGAGGCCCTCGAGAAGCTCAACCTCAACGACGCGTCGCTGGTCTGGGAGCCGGAGTCCTCGGCGGCTCTCGGCTTCGGCTTCCGCTGCGGGTTCCTCGGGCTGCTCCACATGGAGATCGTCCAGGAGCGGCTGGAGCGGGAGTTCGACCTCAGCCTGATCACCACCGCCCCGACCGTCGCGTACCGGGTCCGGCTGCGCACCGGCGAGGTGGTCCCCGTCGACAACCCGGAGCGGCTGCCCGACCCCTCGGCGATCGAGGAGATCGAGGAGCCGCGCTGCACCGCCACCATCCTGGTGCCCACCGCCCACGTCGGGGCGATCATGGAGCTCTGCCAGGAGCGGCGGGGCGAGTTCCGGAACCTGGAGCACCAGACCGGCGATCGGGTGGCGCTGGTCTACGACCTCCCCCTGGGCGAGATCATCCACGACTTCTATGACCAGCTCAAGTCACGCAGCCGCGGCTACGCCTCCCTCAACTACGAGCTGACCGGGTTCCGGGCCGAGCGCCTGGTCAAGCTCGACATCATGGTGGGAGGGCAGCGGGTCGACGCCCTCTCCATGATCGTCCATCGCGACCGGGCCAACCTCCATGGCCGCCGCCTGGTCGAGCGCCTCCGCAAGCTGATCCCCCGCCAGCTCTTCGAGGT
>DNAU01000203.1 GCA_003491925.1 Chloroflexota bacterium | reverse complement strand
GACGCTGGCGGCTCCCCCGCGCAGCCGGTCCACGTCGGGCACCTGACCCCGCCCTCAGCTGCGGAGCCAGCCCAGCAGCTCGAATCCATGCCGGCGGGTGACGCGTCCCAGCTCGACGAGGGAGACGCCGTCGGTGACCAGGATGCCGTGGGAGACCGGGTTCGGCGCCTCGCGCCAGGCGCGGAGCACCCTCATCCGGAAGCGATCTGCGGTCGGGAGGCCGGCGGGAAGGGCCAGCACCTCGGCCCGGTCCGGCACCGCCAGCAGGACATCGCCCCCGGACCGCTCCGCGAAGGCGGCGAGGACATCCTCCACCAGCAGCACGCTGCCCTGGAAGAGGATGTCGCTGCCCAGCCGCCAGCCGTCGGCGGGGATGCGGGCCGCCGCCCGAATGCGCTCCGGCAGGGACGAGAAACGGGCTGTGGTGTTGGCGTCGGCGTGGGCGCGAGCGGAGGTCTCGTCGAGACCCGCGGCGGCCAGGTCGGCGGCCGGCACGCCGCGCATCAGAGAGCCGGGCAGGGCCTCCGCGACGAAGGCGACCATGGCGGCGCCGAGGGGGCGGCTGACCAGCTCGGTCGCCCGGTTGAGGCCCTCGAGGTACCGGGTGCCGCGCACGCACCAGACCAGCCGGCTCGGGTGGACCTCGGTGCCGGTCCGAGGGCTGAGCTGCCGTTCGGCGAGCCGCACGTAGTCGGCGATCAGGCTGCCGCTGCGCTCTGGTTCGCGACAGCAGGCCTGGTGAAGCGGCGCGAGGGGCAGGCTCACGTCGACGCCGGCGCCGTGCAGTCGCAGCGCGAAGGCCGGGCCATCGATGGCGACCTCGACGCCCCGGTAGCGCGACTGGAGCTGGAGCCGCATCCTCTCGGCGAACGCCTGCCGGTCTGCGGGGTCGGGCATGCGTCGAGTCTGCCCTAGCGATGACCCGCTGGAGCGAGCGCCAGGCACGAGAGCGACCGCGCCGGGAGGCCCGGCTCCCGGCTTGGGGGTTGCGCTTACTCGCTGGTCACCGCGCGCAGGATGTCGACCCGCGAGGCCCGGATCGCCGGGAAGATGGAGGCGATGATCCCGAACAGGGCGGCGGCGACGGCGTAGAGGATCAGGTTGTTGCCCGGGACGGCGGTCTGGCTGATCCCGTCGCTATGCAGCGAGCTCACCAGGGCGATCCCCAACCCGGCGCCGACCGCGAGGCCGAGGACCGCCCCCAGCAGGGCGATGATGACGGACTCCCATGCCACCATCTCGCGGGTCTGGCCCCGGGTCATCCCCAGGGCACGCAGCAGCCCGAGCTCTCGGGTGCGCTCCAGGACGCTGAGCGCGAGGGTGTTGACGATGCCGACCACGGCGATGATGATGGCCAGCCCGAGCAGGACGTAGATCAGGTTGAGGAAGGTGTTGAGCCCGGCGCTGATCAGGTTCTTGTACTGGGTCTTGGTGAGGCCGCTCAGCTGCGGGTAGGCCCTCAGGTCGTTGAGCATCGATGCGTCGGCGCTGGCGACCGAGACGCCCGGGGCCGGATTGAGCGCGACGTCGGAGTCGCGCGCGGTGGTGAGGTGGGGGTTCAGCGTGCCCAGTGAGACCAGGTAACCGCTGATGAGCGCGTCCGGCGTGTAGATGCCTCCGACGGTCATGGTCACCTTGTCCCCGTTGGGAAAGGTCATCGTGACCACGCTGCCGAGGTGGATGTTCTCAGTCGCCGCCTCGGTCGAGTCCACGATCGTGGTGTCGCCGGTCGCGATGCTCGCGGCGGAGCCCTGGGTCATGCTGAAGCTGAAGATCCTGCTGACGTTGCTGGTGTCGAGGCCGATGACGTTGGTCTCGATGTCGCCGACCAGGACGTCGCTGCCCCTGATCTCAGAGACGTCGGTCAGCCTGGGGTCGGCCCGCAGGGTGGAGGCGACCTCCGGGCTGAACGCTCCGCTCCCCTCCGCGATCACCACCAGCTGGGCCTTGACCGTGCCGTCCAGCGCCTGGTTGATGCTCGCCTCGACCGAGTCGGTGATCACCGCGACCGCGGTGACCAGGGCCAGCCCGATCATCAGCGCGGCCGAGGTGAGAGCGGTGCGGCGCGGGTTGCGCCGGGCGTTCTCCCCGGCCAGCCGGCCCGGGGCACCGCGAAAGCGCGCCGGCCACCCGAGGACCGTGGCCACCGGGCGGACCAGGATCGGCGCCAGCAGCGCCGTCCCCAGGAAGATGCCGAGCACCGACAGCCCGAGCACCGAGAGGTTGGGCCCCGAGGTCGCGGTGGCCGTGAAAAGGCTCTGGAGCAGCCCGGCCGTGCCCCCCAGGAAGAGCAGGAGGCCGCAGGCGATCCGGACCCGCGGCAGCCCCTGGAACTCGGGCTGGGCCTCGCGCAACGCGGCCACGGGCGCGATCCGGGTGGCCCGCCGGGCCGGGAGCGCGGCCGCGATGACGGTGATGATGGTGCCGACCAGCACCGAGGTGATCAGGGCGTCCGGCTGCACGCTCAGCTTGGCGGACGAGCCCACCAGGTGAATGAGCCCGTCCGCGACCAGGATGCCGAGCAGGAAGCCGACCAGCGAGGCGAGCACACCGGTCAGGGCCGCCTCGGTGATGACCTCGGTGAAGACCTGGCCTCGGGTCGCCCCCAGCGCGCGCAGCAGGGCCAGCTCCTGGGTCCGCTGGGCCACCAGGATGCTGAAGGTGTTGGCGATCAGGAAGCTCCCCACGAAGACCGCGACGAAGGCGAACACCAGGAGCGGCGTCCCGATGAACTCGTTGATGTCGGTGACCGCGTTCTGCTCGGTCTCCGAGGCGGCCTGGGCGCCGGTCTGAACCTGGACGCCGGTCCCGCTCAGGGCGGAGGCCACCCGGTCGCGGAGTTGGAGGTCGGTGACCCCGGATTGGGCGCTGACGTCGATGACGTCGAAGGTGTTGTTGGCCTCGAGGAGGCTCTCCGCGGTCGGCAGGGTGAAGAGGGCAAAGCCCTCGGTCGCGATGCTGGCCTGCCCGCCGAAGGTGGCGATGCCACTGATCACGAAGGGCTGGGCGGCGGAGGCCTCGAAGCTCACCTGGATCTGCTGGCCCACGGCCAGGTGCCCGTTGGTGGCGGCGCGGGCGTTGATGACCACCTCGTCGGCGGACCGCGGAGCGGTCCCCGAGGTGAGCTCGAAGCTGGAGAGCTGGCTGTCCGAGACCCAGTTGAGGCCCAGCATGGCCGCGTGGTCGGTGGCCCCCACCACCTGCCCGTTCTGGAGCAGCGAGACCCCGGAGCGCTCGACCACCCCGACCGCGTCGGCAACCCCGGACACCTTCTGGACTCGGGCGAGCACGGACTCGGGGAGGGGCAGGTTCTGGTTGAGGAGGCGCCCGGACGGGGTGGCGGGCGTGGCGCCCTTCACCTGCACGGCCACGCCCTTGTCGACGTTGCTGAGGACGCCCTCGAAGGTGTTGCGGATGGTGTCGGTGAGGACCAGCGTCCCGGCGACGAAGGTCACCCCGAGGATGATGGCGGTCGCCGTCAACGCGAGCCGGAGCTTGTGGCTCAGCAGGCTGCGCAGGCTGACCTTGAACATCAGACCCTCACGGGCCCCGGCCGCGACGGGCTCGACTGAACTCCGGACACCGGCTCAGTCGCCCAGGTGGCGGACCACCGCGAGGATGGAGTCCGCGGTGGGCGAGCGCATCTCCTGAACGACCCGCCCGTCGGCGAGGAAGATCACGCGGTCCGCGTGTGAGGCGGCGAAGGGGTCATGGGTGACTATGACGATGGTCTGGCCGAGGGTGTCCACGGCCTTGCGCAGGAACGCCAGCAGCTCGCCCCCGGCCTTGGAATCGAGGTTCCCGGTAGGCTCGTCGGCGAAGATGATCTCGGGCCGGCTCACCAGCGCCCTGGCCGCGGCCACCCGCTGCTGCTGGCCGCCGGAGAGCTCCCCCGGACGGTGCTTGAGACGATCGGCAAGGCCGGTCATCTGCACCACTCCCTCGACCACCCCCGGCTCCGGCTTCCGGCCGGCGATGGTGAGCGGCAGGACGATGTTGTCGAGCGCGTTGAGCGTGGGCACCAGGTTGAGGGACTGGAAGATGAAGCCGACCTTCTCGCGGCGGAGCAGGGTGAGCTGGCGATCGGTGAGCCGGCCCAACTCGTATCCCGCGATGAAGGTCTGCCCGCTGGTGAGCCGGTCGAGCCCCGCGAGGCAGTGGAGAAGGGTGGACTTCCCCGAGCCCGACGCCCCCATGATGGCCGTGAACTGGTGTGAGACGAAGTCGGCGCTGATCCCGTCCAGGGCCCGGACCGCGGTCTCACCGCGGCCGTAGACCTTGACGGCCCCGACCGTCCGCGCGGCGATGGGGACGAGCTCGGGAGCGGGCGGGGCGGGGGGAGGCGGAGGGCCGGGCGCGGTCTGGCTGACACTCATGGCTTGTCAAGGTACCTTACCATGAGGCCGCCCGTCAAGCCGGCGGGGCGCGGCTGCCTCAGGCGGCCCGAGGCCGCGACCGGACGTAGTCGACGAGCACGTAGTCACCCAGACGATCGGGGCTGATGAAGAACGCCCGCCCGTGATTGAGCCGGGTCATCTGGTTGACGAACCGCACCAGCTGGTGGTTCGACTCGAGCATGAAGGTGTTGATGACGATCTTCTCCAGCGTGCAGCGACGCACCTCGGTGAGGGTCTTGGCGAACGTCTCGGGAAGGGGCGGATAGGAGAAGACGGGTCGCCCGTTCTCGATGTGGGCGGTCGGCTCGCCGTCGCTCACGATGATCACCTGCTTGTTCTCGGCGTGGGTCCGGCCCAGGATGCGGCGCGCCAGCATCAGGGCGTGCTGGAGGTTGGTCCCGTACACGTACTCGTTGACCGAGAGCTGGGAGATCGCCCGAGGCGGGATCTCCCGCGCCAAGTCGCTGAAGCCGACCACGGTGAGGGAATCGCGCGGGTACTGGCTGCGGATCAGCGAATCGAGGGCCAGCGCCACCTTCTTGGCGGCGTAGAAGTAACCGCGCAGCGGCATCGACCGGCTCATGTCGAGCATCAGCACGGTCGCGCAGCGGGTCATCGACTCGGTGCGGTGCACCGAGAAGTCCTGGGGGTCGAGTCGCGGCACCCGTCCTGCTCCGGGGCCGGGGGCCGCGTCGCGGCGGCGAGCTGTCCGGCGAAGCCCGCGGCCCGTCTCCCCCTGCCCGGGGTCATCCTCGTCCCGGCCCTCGGCCTCCCGGCTGAGGGCGTTCATCACCGTCGCCTGCACGTCGAGGTCGAAGGGGTCTCCGAACTCGTACCGCTTGCTGTCGTCGCCGCGCTCCCCTCCGTGCCCGAGGCGGATCAGGTCGTGCTCGCCGAAGCGATCCCGGCGAAGCCGGCCGAAGAGATCGCCGAGCGCCTTCTGCCCGATCTTGCGCATCCCTCTCGCGGTGAGCTGCATCCCCTCGGCACTGCGCTCGATGAGGCCCCGCCCCTCCAGCTCCTCGACCAGCCGGCGCATCCCGGCGAGGCTTCTCGCGGCGTTCTCCCCGAGCATCTCGCGCAGCCGGTCGAGGGCCTGCTCGCCGAGGGGTTCGCCCCGCAGGGCGCCACGCAGCTCGCCCTCCAGCTCCTCCATCGACTGGAGCCGATCCATCAGCCCCATCGCCTCCTCGAGGGACACCTCCTGGTCACCGAAGAAGCCGTAGCGGCTGCCCAGCCGCGCCCGCGGCGAGAGGGACTCGAGGGTTCCCGCCAGCTCGGCGAGGGTCTGCTGCAGCGCCGGGTCGTCGAAGACGGACTCGATCACCGACTCCAGCTCCCGGCGCATTTCCGGAGAGAGGGATTGGAGCAGCGAGTCCATCCGGGCCATCTGGCGCATCAGCTGCTCGACGAACTCCTCGAAGCTCTCCGGGGCGTTGGGGAACATCCGTCCCCAGCGTTCCCGGAACCTCTCGTAGCTGCGCTGCAGCTCGGCCTCGGACCCGCCGTCGAGCTTCTGGCGGAGCAGGCGGTTGAGGTCGGCGGCCATCTCTCGCAGCTCGGCCATCTCGGCGCCGGACATGGCCTGCATCGACCGGGTCATCTCCCGGAAGTGGGAGTCGACGACGTTGCGCCGGATCTCGTCGAGGAGGCGCTGGTAGGCAGCCTCGGCCCGGCTGTCCATGAACTCGTAGTCGCGCAGCCTCCGGATGGCGCCCCCGGGGTCGGGGGGGAGCTCGTCGAGCTGCCGGCGCCGCTCCGCGGCGACCCGCTCGAGCACGCGACGCCCGCCGTCCGGCGCCTGGTCGAGCCGCGCCTGGATCCCCCTGCGCTCCTGGGAGATCACCCGATCCAGCTTCTCGCGCATGTCCTCGAACACCGAATCGAGGTTGAATCGCTCCAGCTGCGCCTGCCGGCGGCGGCGCAGCTGCTCGAGCATCTCCTCCATGCCGACCAGTCGCTTGCCCTGCCCGTCCCGCCATCCCTGCTCGAGCAGCCGGCGCAGCGCCGCCTCGAAGTCCCAGCCGTGGAAGACGTCCTCGCTGAGGCGGCCGAAGAGCTCTTCGATGTCCGGTCCGAGCGGCTCCTGAGTGCCGTCCCAGGCGGAGAAGCGATGTCCGGGCGCGGCCATCCCGCTCGCCCTCAGGCGCCGTACACCGCGGTGCCCTCGAGAGCGGTCTTGTTCAACCGCTTGCCGAGGTGGAGCCCCTCGAGGAGGAACTCCAGCACCGCGACCGTCGAAGCGGGCGTATCCGGCTCGTCGAGCTTCTGGCGCGCCCGATCCAGCCCGGGCAGCTCGTCGAGCGCCTGGCGGAAGCTCTCGGTGGTCATCAGCGGCCCGACCTCGACGGTGAAGGCTCCCTGGTCGAAGCGCTGCACCAGGTCGGCGAGCTCCTGGGCGCTGAAGTGCCGGCGAAACACGTTGCTGCAGGCGCTGCGGACGACCTTGTCCAGAACCTGGTCATCCTCGGTGCCGTCCCAGGTGTCGAGCTCGACCTTCCCGGCCGTCGATGGGGTCACCGCGGCCAGGTCGCTGATCCGCACCACCGCCTCCTTCTCCCCGGTGATCAGCGCACGACGCAGCGCGCTGCTGGTCAGGCTCTCGTAGTTCGCGGTGGTCACCCGCACCGAGACCCCGCTGCGCTGGTTGATCTGCGGATGCCGCCGGGCCAGGTGGGTGATCTCGACCGCGATCTCCTTCATGTGCTGGGGAATGTGGACGGGGACCGGCATGTCGTCGAACACCACCCGCTCCTGCTCGGCGATGGCGATCTCGTCATCGACGCTGCGCGGGTAGTGGGTGCGCACCTGAGCCCCGAAGCGGTCCTTGAGCGGGGTGATGATCCGGCCCCGGTTGGTGTAGTCCTCGGGGTTGGCGGTGGCGACCACGAAGACGTCGAGAGGGAGGCGGATCCGGAAGCCGCGGATCTGAACGTCGCGCTCCTCGATGATGTTGAGGAGGCCGACCTGGATGCGCTCGGCGAGGTCGGGCAGCTCGTTGATCGCGAAGATGCCCCGGTTGGTGCGCGGCACCAGGCCGTAATGGATCACCAGCTCGTCGGAGAGGTAGCGGCCCTCGGCGACCCGGATGGGGTCGACCTCGCCGATCAGGTCGGCGATCGAGGTGTCGGGGGTGGCCAGCTTCTCTCCGTAGCGGTCCTCGGCTCCCAACCACGCGATCGGCGTCTCGTCGCCGCGCTCCGCCACCAGGTCGCGGCAGCGGCGGCAGATGGGGGCGTAGGGGTTGTCGTTGATCTCGCAACCGGCGATGGCGGGAACGGCCTCGTCGAGCAGGGAGGTGAGCGAGCGGACCAGCCGGGACTTGGCCTGACCGCGCTCCCCCAGGAGGACGATGTCCTGGCCGGCCAGGAGCGCGTTCTCCAACTGCGGGATCACCGAGTCCTCGTAGCCGACGATGCCCGGGAACAGCCTCTCCCCGGCCTGAAGCTTCCGGATCAAGTTGCGGCGAAGCTCCGCCTTGATCGGCTGGACGCGGTACTCGGCACGGCGAAGCTCGCCGATGGTGTGGGCGGCCATCACGGAGGCTCCAGCGTACACCCCGGGGTGGTGCCGCTCGCCCGCGAGGTTCGGCGACTACTCTTCCCTGGATGAGGACCGAGCTCCACCGGCCGCTCGCCTCGCTGGGGCTCGCCGCCCTGCTGCTTCTCACCGGTGTGAACGTCCCAGCCGTCTCCGGGGTCACCCCCACCCCCGCAGCCTCCTCGGGCGCGGTCACCGGGCCGTCGACCAACCCGCCGGGGCTGGAGGCGGCCATCTGCGCCGGGGGCTCGCCGACCGGGGCCCGCTGCGACACGCTGTGGGTGCCCCTCGACTACGCCGACCCATCGCGGGGCACCATGGCCACCTCGGTCATCGTGATCCCGGCCAAGGATCCGGCCGAACGCATCGGCTCCCTGCTGGTCAACCCGGGCGGCCCGGGGGAATCCGGCGTCCAGTTCGTCGAGGGGGCGTACCCGCTTTTCGCGACCCTCAACCAGCGCTTCGACATCGTGGGCTTCGATCCGCGGGGGACCACCGGTCCGGACGCCATCGCGTGCGAGGGCACCGACGCGCTGGATCACGAGGTCGGGCTCGATCCCCTGGTGGCGGGCTCCCCCGCCGGAGAGGCCGACCTGGTGGCCACCACCCTGGCGTTCGACGAATCCTGCCGGCTTCACAGCGGCTGGCTGCTCCCCTATGTCGGCACCGTCAACGCCGCCCGCGACATGGACGCCCTGCGCGCGGCCCTCGGCGACTCACGGCTCACGTATCTCGGCTTCTCATACGGGACGGCGCTCGGCGCCACCTACGCCGCCCTCTTCCCCACCGACATCCGGGCCATGGTCCTGGACGGCGACCTCGACCCGTCGCTGAGCTTCCTGGATCAGTCGACCCAGCAGGGGGCGAGCTTCGAGGCCAGCTATGACGAGTTCGTCAGCCAGTGCCAGGCGATGACCGCGTGCCTGCTGGGGACCAACCCCGGCGCGACCATCACCAGCCTGCTGGAGCGGCTCGCCACCAACCCGATCGAAGAGGCGGACGGCAGGACGGTGGGGGCGGGCACGGCCATCGGCGGCCTGGTCGCCGCCATGTACGACCCGAGCTCGTGGACCACCTTCTACACGGATCTCGCCTCGGCCGCCGATGGCTTCGTGCAACCCCTTCAGGAGGCGGTGGACAGCTATGCGGGCCGAGGCCCCCAGGGGTACAGCCCCAGCATCGCGGCCAACGTGGCGATCAACTGCGCCGACCACAGCGTGCCGCTGGACCTTGCCACCTACGACATGGAGGCGCGGTCGATTCAGGCCAGCGAGCCGCACTTCGGTCAGGACGAGGTCTACTCGGCCCTCGCCTGCGCCTACTGGCCGGTGCGCGGTCGGGCGCCCGCACCGCTCGACGTCACGGCCGCTCCGCCGATCCTCCTGGTCGGGGCCACCCACGACCCGGCCACGCCCTACGCGTGGTCGGTCTCGCTGCAGAAGCAGATCGCCGGCTCCGTGCTGCTCACCCGAGACGGGTACGGCCACACGTCGTATGGCTTCAGCACTTGCGTCCAGGACGCCGTCAACGCGTACCTCGTGAACCTCACCCTCCCGGCCAGGGGCGCGACCTGTGCGAGCTGAGACGGCCCACCCCCCATCTGGGGCGATTGCTCCGCGGAGAGGAGGGTGATACGATCAGGCGCGTCTAACGGTGCGGATCGCGGGTGGGGGGCGCCATCCGTCCACGGATCGAGAGGTGCGGGGGGAGGCAGCTCTCGTCCGCGAATGAGATCGCCGCAGGGGGAGACCTGAATGCCACGCTGGCACACCACCACCCGAGGTAGCCAGGACCTGCTCGCCACAGCGCTGCCGCAGATGGCCCTCGAGCAACCGCTCACCGCGCTCAACGTGATGCAGCTCAGCAGCCGCCTGCTCGGAGCGCCTCAGACGGCCCGGGAGGTCGCGGACGAGGACTCCGGCGAAACCCGTTACCAGCTGCTGCGCCAGCAGGTCCACGCCCGGCTGGTCGAGGACACCGCCTACCTCGCCGAGACCGACGACACCGCGGTGCGCGAGCGGCTGGCGGAGCTGGTCAACCAGACCGCCTGCGAGCTGGGGTGGCCGCTGAACCTCGACGATGGGTTCGAGACCGTCACCCGCATCCACAACGAGCTGCTCGGTTTCGGCCCCCTGGAGCGGCTCCTCGCCGACCCGAGCATCACCGAGATCATGGTCAACGGTCCGCAGGAGATCTGGATCGAGCGCGGCGGGCGGCTCTCGCTCACGCCGTACCGCTTCGAGACCGTCGACCAGCTCATGCAGGTGATCGACCGCATGGTCAGCCGGGTGGGCCGGCGCATCGACGAGAGCTCGCCGATGGTCGACGCCCGTCTGGAGGACGGCTCGCGGATCCACGTCGTGATCCCGCCGGTCTCCCTCAAGGGCCCGACACTCACCGTCCGGCGGTTCACCGAGACCGGCCTGGAGGTCGACGACCTGGTCAGGCACGGCACCGCGACCGCCGAGATGATGAGCTTCCTGCGCGCCTGTGTCCGGGCGCGGCTCAACGTGCTGGTAAGCGGAGGGACGGGGGTCGGCAAGACCACCACCCTCAACGTGATCTCCAGCTTCATCCCTGACGACGAGCGGATCGTGACCATCGAGGACGCCGCCGAGCTGAAGCTGAGACAGCGGCACGTGCTGAGCCTCGAGACGCGACCCGCCAACGTCGAGGGGCGCGGCCAGATCGTCGTGCGCGACCTGGTGATCAGCTCGCTCCGGATGCGCCCCGACCGGCTGGTCGTCGGCGAGTGCCGCGGCGGCGAGGCGCTCGACATGCTCCAGGCGATGTCGACCGGCCATGACGGCTCGCTCACCACCCTGCACGCCAGCTCCACCCGCGAGGCGATCTCGCGGCTCGAGACCATGGTGCTGATGGCGGGCACCGAGCTCCCGACCGCCGCCATCCGCGGTCAGATCGGCTCCGCCATCGACCTCATCGTCCAGCAGGGCCGTCTGCGCGACGGCAGCCGCCGCATCCTGAGCATCTCCGAGGTCATGGGGGTCGAGAACGGCGAGGTCCAGATCCAGGAGTTGTTCCGATTCGAGCAGACCGGTGTGGACGCCACAGGGCACGTGCTCGGTCAGCACGTCCCCTGTGGCCGCGTGCCCCGGCGCACCGCCGACATCCTCGCCAGCGGCGAGGACCTCGACATGCATATCTTCGTCGCCCCCGACCGCCCGTCCGGCCCCGACCATCCCCGCCGCCGCCTCGCCGACTGGGTCCCCGAGACGAGCACGGCTCCGCTGCCGCTCGCGGCCGCGGACCGGCGCCGGCGGTCGGACTGGCTCCCCGAGGGGTCGCCTCGGATGACGCTGGCGCGCAAGCGCAAGGCGAGCTGAGGGGCGGTCAGTCCGGAGGCTGGAGCAGCCCGAAGGTGGCTCCCTGCGGATCGCGCAGCACCGCCCAGGTGCCCACGCCCGGGGTCATGGTGGGACCCATGAGCAGATCGGCCCCGGCCTCTCGGGCCCGCGCTGCGGTCTGCTCCACGTCGGCGCTCTGGAGAGAGACGGTCCACGCCGGCGGCATCGAGGCGTCGGGCAGCGCGAACATCCCGGCCACGTCCTTGCCGGCGCTCACCAGCAGGTGGTACTCGAACTCCCCGTCCCAGCGCTTCTCGGTGACCCCGGGGAGGATCGCCGGGTAGAAGGCCCGGGCCTCGGCCAGGTCGCTGGTCGCCAGCTCCGCCCAGGCGAAGGCCCCCGGCACGTGGGTCACCTCGAAGCCGCGGACCTGACGCTCCTGGCTGAGCCCGAAGTGCGCGCCGGCGGGGTCGGCGAAGACCCCCATCCGGACGGCATCCAGGACGTCCATCGGGCCGAGCAGGACGGCGCCGCCGCGGGCGGCGACGCGGGCCGCCGCCTCGTCCACGTCGTCGACGGCGAAGTGGAGGGTCCATGCCGGGGGCGCGCCCGCCTGCATCACCGGCCCGACGCCGCACACCGTGGCGCCGCCGAGCCGGGGCATACGGTAGCCGCCGACCTCGGGCGGCCCCTCGGGCCCGGGATCCCATCCAAAGAGGCCGCAGTAGAAGTCCAGGCCCGCGGCGACGTTGGGGACCTGGAGGTCGATCCAGCTGGGGGTTCCCTGCGGGTGCCCGCCCCCAGTGCCGACTGCCGTGGTGCTCTCGTTCGCCCCCGTCATCGTCTGCCCTCCCCCCGGTGACTCTGTCCGATCGCCGGTACCCGGCCGTCCCGTCAGGCAGGCACGCCGAGCGCCTCGGTCACGGTCTCCGGCCGCTCCACGCGCGCCGGCCTGAGGTCGCGAAGCCGCGCCCTGACCCGGATCTGTCCCTGCCAGCTGTCCAGCTCCAGGGCGAAGCAGACGTCGATGCGCCGCCCGCGAGGGAGATGCGCGGCCAGCCCGGGCTTGCCAAAGGCGATCGCCTCGACCAGCCCGCGCCCCCCGTCGCGGAGCGACACCTTGAGGTGCTGGCCCTCACTCCCGAAGGTCTGGGTGCTGACCACCTCGCAGCCGCGGATCGCGAGCAGCGGCTTGGGATTGCCGATCCCGCAGGGCTCGACCATCTCCAGCTGGCCGCAGAGCTCCGGGGTGGCGTCGAGGCAGGCGATCTCGCTGTCGACGTGGAAGACCCGCTCGCGGCGGCGGTCGCCGGCCTGTTCGGCGCACGCCTGGGAGACCAGCTCGCGGAAGCCCTCCAGGTCCTCCGCCCGCAGGCTGAACCCGGCCGCCGCGGCGTGCCCACCGTAGCGGATGAGGGTGGGAGCCGCGCGGTCGAGGGCTCGAACGATGTGGACGCCGGACACCGAGCGTCCCGACCCCTTCGCCTCACCGGGATCGAGG
>DNAU01000175.1 GCA_003491925.1 Chloroflexota bacterium | reverse complement strand
GACGTCCTCCACCGCCACCAGGTTCATCGCCCCGTCGAGGTACGCGGGGATCCGGCCGCGCATGACGTCGACCACGATCTGGCCGGTGGGCGTCGGCCGGGCGTCGCGGGGCCCGATGGGCGCGGTGGGCAGCACCGTCACCACCGGCAGGTTGGCCCGGAGCGCGGCCCGCTCCTGGAGCACCTTGGAGGCGTGGTAGCCGTGCCCGCCGCGGACCTCAGCCCAGTCGCTCTCGGTCGCCAGCCGCCCGCCGCGGAGCGGCCCGACGGTCGCGGAGCTCGACGTCATCACCGCCCGCTCGACCCCGGCCAGCCGCGCCGCCTCGAGCAGGCTGCGGGTGCCTTTCACGTTGACCGCCTCCATCTCTCGCCGGTCCCGCGGCGCGAACGAATAGGCCGCCGCCACGTGCACCAGGAAGCGGCATCCGCGGAGCGACGGCACCAGGGCGCCACCGTCGCGCAGGTCTCCGCTCACCACGGTCAGGCCGGGCCTCGCGGGGAGCCGGCGCGGAGAGCCGCGCACCAGCGCCCTGACGCCGTACCCGGACTCGAGCAGCGCGTCGAGCACGTGCCCGCCCACGAAGCCGGTGGCCCCGGTGAGGAAGACCTCGTCAGCCATCAGCAGCCTCGCCTACGCGCCGCCGGGGCGCATCGTCTTCGGGGGGACCGGCGTCGGACGGCTCTGCCGTCCGCGCCTCGTGCTCGGCGGCATTGCGCTGCCGCCTGCGCAAGCCCCCACTGCGACGACGCGCCCCACCGGCGCCGGCGGCTGATGATCCCCGTCTCGAATGCTCATGCGATCTCTCGCTCCTCCTCCGGCGACTGGGTGCCCGCGGGCGGCTGAGGCGCGGGGCTGATCCGGCCCCTCCAGCTGATGTTGGAGATCTGGCCGCGGAGGGTGTCGCCGGCGGCGCGCAGGCCCTCGCGCAGCGACGCGGAGGTCGCCGCCACCGCGGTCGGCTCGTACCCGCAGTGGGCCATGCAGTTGGCGCAGCGCGGGTCGCGGCCCCGCCCGTAGCTGTCCCAATCGGTCGTCTCCAGCAGCTCCCGGTAGGAGGAGACATAGCCGTCGGCCATCAGGTAGCAGGGCCGCTGCCAGCCGAAGACCGAGTAGCAGGGGATCCCCCACGCCGTGCACTGGAAGTCCACCTTCCCCTCCAGGAAGTCGAGGAAGAGCGGGGAGTGGTTGAGCCGCCAGCGCCGGCGCCGACCGTCGGCGAAGGCGTCCCGGAACAGCTTGTGGGTCTTCTCCACCTGCAGCCAGTGCTCCTGGTCGGGGGCCTTCTCGTAGGCGTAGCCGGGGGAGATCTGCATGACATCGACCTGGAGGTCATCGTTGAGGAAGTCGAGGACCTCGCGGATCGACTGGGCGCTGTCCATGTCGAAGAAGGTGGTGTTGGTGGTCACCCGGAAGCCGCGCCGCTTGGCCTCGCGGGCGGCGGCCACCGCCTTGTCGAAGGTCCCCCGCCGGCTGACCGACGCGTCGTGGCGCTCGCGCAGCCCGTCGATGTGGATCGAGAAGGAGAAGTACGGGGAAGGGGTGAAGTTGTCGAGCTTCTTCTCCAGCAGCAGCGCGTTGGTGCAGAGATAGACGTATCGCTTGCGGGCCACCAGCGCGTCGACGATCTTGTGGATCTCCTTGTGGACCAGGGGCTCGCCGCCGGCGATCGAGACCATGGGGGCCCCGCACTCCTCGGCCGCCGCCACGCATTGCTCGACGGTCAGCCGGCGGGCCAGGATGTCGTCCGGGTGCTGGATCTTGCCGCAGCCGACGCAGGCGAGGTTGCACTGGTAGAGCGGCTCGAGCTGGAGCACTAGCGCGTACTTCTCGTTCTTGCGCAGCCGCTGCTCCATCAGGTAGCCGCCGACCTTGACGGTCTGGCGGAGTGGTACGGCCATGGCTCAGTCCTCCCTGTCCGGTTCGGATGCGGGGCTCTCGGAGGACGGTCCGGCAACCGTCCTCCCCGCCGCTGCGGCAACGTTCGAGGGTGATGCGGGCCGCTCCAGCGTCTGGCCGGCCGCGGGCTGGTCCGCCGGCTGCCTCTCGGCCGGGGTTCCGTGCAGCTCACCGAATTCGCCGAGGCCCCCGTCCATGGCCAGGGCCATGGTCGGGAAGAGGTGCCGGTACATCCCGTAGTTGAGGTAGAAGTCACCGGGGAAGCCGGTCCCGGTGTACTCCGGCTCGGGCCAGGTGCGCCCCTGCTGGCGCTCGCGGAGGAACGCGAGACCGCGTCGGCAGGCGGAGTGCTCACCGTGGCCGCTCCGCTGCAGCGCCATCACCGCCCAGGCGGTCTGCGAGGCGGTGCTGACGCCCACGCCGGCGAAGCTCTCGTCCTCGTAGGAGTGGCAGGTCTCCCCCCAGCCCCCATCCCGGTTCTGCGCCTGCAGCAGCCACCTGACGGCCCGCGGCAGGTGGGGACCGCCGCAGCCCAGCGCGGCGAGCGCCGAGATCACACACCAGGTTCCGTAGACGTGGTTGACGCCCCAGCGTCCGTACCAGGACCCCGACGTGCGCTGCTCGCGGGCGAGGTAGCGAAGCCCGCCCCGCACCACCGGGTCGTCGGTGCCGCGTCCCAGCCCCGCGAGCATCTCCAGGACGTGGGCGGTGACGTCCTCGCTGGGAGGGTCGAGCATCGCCCCGAAGTCGGCGAAGGGGATGCGGTAGACGAGCTGGCGGGTGTTGTCCTTGTCGAAGGAGCCCCAGGCACCGTTGCTCGAGCGCATCGCCTCCGCCCACCGGGCCCCCTTCTCGGCGGCGGCCCGCACCACCGGGCCGTCACCGCCCTCGAGCAGGGCCAGCACCACGATCGCGGTGTCGTCAACGTCGGGATAGATGTCGTTGTCGAACTCGAAGGCCCAGCCGCCGCATTCCCGGACGGGCACCTTCACCTGCCAGTCGCCGCCCCTCTCGATCTGCTCGCCGACGATCCAGTCCACCGCCGCGCGGACCGCGGGATGAGACCGGGACAGCCCGGCGGCGCGGAGCGCGAGCACCGCCCACGCGGTGTCCCAGACCGGCGACATGCAGGCCTGGAGGCGCCAGCCCTCGGCGTCGGAGACCGCGAAGCGCTCGTTCAGGCCGCGCAGGCCGAGCCGCATCACCGGGTGGTCGACCGCCATCCCCTGCAGGTTGAGCGCGATGAGCGAATAGACCCAGGGTGGCTGGATCCCCCCCCAGCTCCCGTCGGCCTCCTGGTGATCGACGATCCAGGTGGCGAGGCCGCGCCGGGCGCGCTCGCGTCCGGGTTGGCGGGGCAGCCGCTCATAGACCTTCTGGAGCTTGTCGAGCCACCAGAACACCCCGGCGCCGGGCACCCGGTGCAGCAGTGCCTCGGTGCCGGGGGCGACCAGCTCCTGCACGTCGAACCCGAGCGGGCGCACCGGCCGCCGGCTCAGCACGATGAGCAGGGGGGCGATGGTGCCGCGCGCCCAGCAGGCGAAGTCGTAGAGGTTGAGTGGGGCGCGCGACGGCAGATGGATCAATTCGGGCGGCATCGACGGCACCCCGTCCCACGGGTACTGGCCGAAGAGGGCCAGCCAGAGCTTGGTGAAGACGCGTGCCCGGGCCAGCCCCCCCTGGGCGAGGATGAAGCGGCGCGCCCGGGCCACCGGCTCCGCCGCGGCATCCAGGCCGAGCAGGCGGAGGGCGACGTAGGCCTCGACGGTGGTGCTGAGGTCGCCGGGCCCGTCGAAGTAGAGCGACCAGCTGCCGTCGGCGCGCTGCTTACCGAGGATGTGCCGCCGCGCGCCCGCGGCGATCTCCTCGTGGTCCACGCCGAGGAAGCGGAGCAGCAGGACGTGCTCCGCGGTCATGGTGACGTTGGTCTCCATCTCCGCCGTCCACCAGCCCGCCGGTTCCTGACGCTCCAGCAGCCAGTCCACCGCGTTGTCGAGGGCGGTGTCACTCATGGCGCGCCGCCAGGCTCGCGATGAGGGTTCGGGCGGCGACCCGGCCGCTGCGCACCGCCCCCTCCATGGTCGCCGGCCACCCGGTGTCGGTCCAGCAGCCGGCCAGCACGGCGTTCTCGATGGCGGTCGACGGCCCCGGACGCCGCAGCCCGGGGGCGGGCACGAAGGTCGCCTCCGGGTCGCGGATGGCGACCCCTCGGAGCAGGACCGCGCCGACGAGCTCGGGGAGGCGGGCGCGCAGCTCGGAGTCGGCGAGGGCGACCAGGCGCTCCTCCGGCTGCAGCACCAGGTCGTCGGCGCTGCTCAGGCTGCAGCAGAGATGGCCAGGTCCCTTGGCGAAGACCCACTGCACCGGGGAGTCGACCATGGCCGCGAAGTCGAGGTCCGCGAGCGGATCGTGGCCGGTGACACCCACCGCGGCCGGCCGGTACCAGAGATGGACGTCCACGATCGGCTGGGTGGTGAACGCCTCGAGGCCGGTGACCCGGAGGGCCTCGGCGCCGGCGATGCGGAGCAGCCGCTCCGGCGGGACGGCGAGCACGGCCGCGTCGCAGTCGAGCTCCAGCTCGCCCGTCCGCAGACCGCGCAGCCTCCCGTCCTCGACGCGGAGCCCGGTCACCGCGGTGCGCAGGCGCACCTCGTCGCAGCGCTCCGCCGCCCGCTCCGCGAAACGAGCCAGGGGCACGGTGGCGTACCCGATCCGGGCGGCGTCACGGTCCCCGAGCAGGGCGGTGCGGACCACCATGAGGCCGGAGGCGGCGCTCACCCGGTCGAAGGGGGCGTTGAGGGCCGGAATCAGGAACGGCTCCCAGAATCCGCGCAGCGCCGGCGCGCTCTGGCCATGCCGCCGCAGCCAGGCGGCGAACGTCTCCGAGTCCTCGCCCGGATGGGGGCGGCGGGCGGCGACCAGGGCGCGGACGACCTGCAGTCGCGCTCGGAAGGCGAGGGCCCGGAAGGTGAGGAAGGGGAGGGCGAGGTGCAGCGGCGCGGGCAGGCGCAGCGCACGGAGCCGGGCGCGCCCGTGAGGGGTGAGCATCAGCACGTCGAATCGCTCCTGGAGCCGGAGGTCGCCGCGCATCCCCAGCTCCCCGGCCAGCTCGAGGAAGCTGGTGTAGCAGCCCAGGATCGCGTGCTGCCCGCTGTCCATCTCGAGGTCGCCGAGCTGGAACGAGGTCGCCTTGCCGCCGAGCAGGCGGCTCCGCTCGAGCAGGGTGACCCGGAAGCCGTTGCGCTTCAGCTCGAGAGCGGCCGCGAGCCCGGCGAGGCCGGCACCGACCACGGCGACATGCGTGGCGGGCATGGCGCTCACGTCGCTCGGGGTCCGGCCGTCGGCACGCCTTGACCGGCGTGCTGCGGCCTCTTCTCGGCGCGATTGCGCTCGCGCCTGCAAAGAACCCGCTCGCTCAGCGATCGCCATCCCCGCCTCGTCAGGATCCGCGCTCATCGTCCCGGCCCGATGGCCGCGGCGACCCAGGAGCGGACCATCACCTCCGCCTTCTCGCCGGAGGAGAGCCGCACCCGCTGCCGGAGCGGCAGCTCCGGCTCCGCCTCGATGCGGTCGAGGATCCCGCTGTAGATCCCGGCCATGGTCCGGACGCATGCCCGCGCCGGCCCGGGGATGTGCCGGCAGACCTCGATGCCGGTCGCGTACAGGCGGCGGGCGCGGGCGGCCTCGAACTCGACCAGCGAGGTCCAGGCGCCGTCGGGCTCACCGGCGAGCACCGCCGCCTCGGAGACGCCGAAGCGGGCCAGCTCGTCCTGGGGCAGGTACACCCGGCCCATCGAGGCATCCTCGCGGACGTCACGGAGGATGTTGATCAGCTGGAGCGCCGCGCCCAGCGAGTCGGCGCGCTCCAGGGCGTCGTCGTTCTCGAAGCCGAAGATGCGCACGCACATCCGCCCGACCACCCCGGCCACCAGCTGGCAGTACCCCCTGAGCTCCTCCCACGAGGCGTAGCGGCGCAGGCTGAGGTCCATCTCGACGCCGCTCACCAGCTCCTCCAGCTCCGTCGCCGGGATCCGGTGCCGCCGCACCGCACGGGCGAGCACCTGCATCACCGGGTCGTGCCCCGGGTCGCCGTCGAGTGCCCGGCGCAGCCGCTGGCGCTGGAGGTCGAGCTGGACCGCCGCGTCCACCGCGCCCGGCCCGTCGGTGGCGTCGTCGATCTGGCGGGCGAAGTCGTACAGCGCGTAGATGGAGACGCGCTGGGTGCGCGGCAGGGCGATGAAGCCCCAGTAGAAGTTCCCGGCCTCACGCCGGGCCATCCGCTGGCAGTAGAGCTCGGCCGCCGCCAGCGAGCCGTCCTGGTGACCTCGCCCGATCGGGGCTCTCCGGGCCCCGGTGAGCAGGGCCAACCCGCCCCCGGGGGGCCCCGGCGTCGATCTGGCCGCCGCGTTCACGGCGCCCGGCCCAGGGCCGGCGGTCCCCGGCGCCGCCCCGCTCGCCGCGTTCACCCACCCGTCGACGGATGGCCGGCCAGCGGCCTCGGAGAGGGCGGATGCCACCAGCCGCAGCTTGGTGGCGGTCGAGACCTCCGGCCGGCGGAGGTCGGTCCGGAAGCCGTCGCGCCGGATCGCCTCCACGATCGCGTCGCCGCCTCGGCGGTAGAGGCTGAGCTGGAGGCGAAGCCGGGCGGGCATGGGGAGGCGCTCCAGCTCGCGGCCGGATCGGAGCAGGAGGAGGGCGCGCTCGCACATGGCCTCCACCGCGCCGGGAAGGCCGAGACGGTCCAGCTCGGATTGGATCAGATAGGTGCGCCCCTTGCCGCGGTCGACAGCCACGTCCTGGGCGAAGTTGGCGAGCTGCAGTCCGACGCAGACGTCGTCGGAGAGCGGCACCGCCCGGGGATCGGCGACCTCGAAGAGGCGGAGCACCATCCGGCCGACCGGAGCGGCCGAGAGCATGCAGTAGGCCTCGAGATCCTCCCACGTGGGATAGCCGGTGACCCGCTGGTCCTGGACGTTGGCGGCGATCAGGTCGAGAAAGGGCTCGGCCGGGATCTCGAAGCGCGCCACCGTGCCGGCCAGGGCGACCAGCACCGGGTGCACCGGCGGCCGGCCCTCGAACATCGCCTCGACCTCCGACCGCCAGAGCTGCAGCCGCCAGAGCGCGGCGTCGCCGCTCTCGTCGCCGAGGTCGTCGGTGGTCCGGCAGTAGGCGTAGATCCGGGCCAGGTGGAGCCGGAGGGGCCGGGGGGTCACCCGCGAGGCCACCGAGAAGTTCTCGTAGTGGCGCCGCGCCATCCGCACACAGAGGGCGTCGGCCTCGCGCTGGCCGAGCGTCGGGGCGGTGAGTCGGAGCGCGCTCACCGTGCCTCTCCGCTGCCGCCTGTCCCCGCCTCGGGGGCGGGGCGGGGCAGCAGCCGGCCATCTCGGCGGAGCCGGTCGAGGTCGGGCGCGCCGGTGCAGAACATCGTGATCCGCAGGGTGTCGGTGATCTCGGTGACCGCGGCGTCGAGCGTCTCCTCGCCGTCGGCGGCGGCGCGGAGCATCGAGCCGGCACTGCCCACCAGGTCGGCGCCGAGGGCGATCGCCATGGCCACCTCGACCCCGCCCCGGATCCCCCCGCTCGCGATCAGGGTCCCCTCGGGGGCGGCCTGGCGGGCCAGCCGGATGGCGTCGGCGGTGGGCAGCCCCCAGTCGGCGAAGGCGGC
>DNAU01000296.1:14316-15438 GCA_003491925.1 Chloroflexota bacterium | reverse complement strand
GCGGTCTTCTACGAGGTGCTGGTGCGTGGCTTCGCCGACAGCAACGACGACGGGATCGGCGACTTCCCGGGCCTGATCCAGCGCCTCGAGTACCTGCGCTGGCTGGGTGTCGACTGCCTCTGGCTGCTGCCCTTCAACGACTCCCCCCTCCGCGACGGCGGCTACGACATCAGGGACTACTACAGCGTCCTCCCCGCCTACGGCACCGTCGACGACGTGCGCGAGCTGGTGGCGCGGGCCCACGCCATGGGGATGCGGGTGGTGATGGACCTGGTCCTCAACCACACCTCCGACCAGCACCCGTGGTTCCAGTCGGCACGCTCGTCGCCGGCCTCCCCGCACCGCGACTACTACGTCTGGTCGGCGACCAAGAACCGCTACACCGACGCCCGGATCATCTTCGTCGACAGCGAGACGTCGAACTGGACCTGGGACGACACCGCCCAGGCCTATTACTGGCATCGCTTCTTCAGCCATCAGCCCGACCTCAACTACGACAACCCCAAGGTCCGCGAGGAGATGGTGGACATCTGCCGCTTCTGGCTCGACGTGGGGATGGACGGCTTCCGGCTGGACGCGGTTCCCTACCTGTTCGCGCGGGAGGGGACCAACTGCGAGAATCTCCCGGAGACCCACGCGTTCATCGCCGAGTTGCGCGCCACCCTCGACCGCGAGTACGGGGGGGACCGGGTGCTGCTGGCGGAGGCCAACCAATGGCCGGAGGACGTCGTCGACTACTTCGGCAGCGTGGAGCGCCCCGAGTGCCACATGTGCTTCCACTTCCCGCTGATGCCGCGGATGTTCATGGGGCTGCGCCGGGAGCAGCGCTACCCGATCACCGAGATCCTGGAGCGAACCCCGGCACTGCCCACGCCGAGCTCGCAGTGGGGCATCTTCCTGCGCAACCACGACGAGCTGACCCTGGAGATGGTCAGCGACGAGGAGCGCGACTACATGTGGCAGGAGTACGCCCGCGACCCTCGGATGAAGCTCAACCTGGGCATCCGGCGGCGGCTCGCCCCCCTGGTCGGCAACGGCCGGCGGCAGATGGAGCTGTTCTACGGGATGCTCCTCTCGCTGCCTGGAAGTCCGATCCTCTATTACGGCGACGAGATCGGCATG